>JAHJJA010000011.1 GCA_018822885.1 Candidatus Omnitrophota bacterium | reverse complement strand
GAAACAAGGATAATCCCCGAAGAGACAAGCGCGAAATTCCTGGCCCAGCATCTAAAGCCTTATGAGTTTGTCAGCGGGCTTATTAAGGGTAAGAGGGTTTTAGAAGTCGGCTGTGGAGATGGATATGGCACTTCGTATTTGTCCGGCTTTGCCAGCCAGGCAGTAGGAGTTGATTACGACCAAGCATCCATTGGCCTTGCCAAGACAAAATACCGGGCTAAGAACCTGGACTTTTCATGCATGGATGCGACTGATCTGTCTTTTGAGGATGACTCCTTTGATGCTGTTTGTTCATTTCAGGTAATTGAGCATATCCCCGAGGAGCTCTTGCCTAAATACCTTAAAGAGATAAAAAGGGTTTTAAAGAAGGATGGGGTGTTTTATCTGACTACTTTAAATTTGGCGCATGTCATGAAGTCGCCCCTTACCTATAAGAAGCATCCGGCCCACTGTAAAGAGTTTAGGCTGGTGGAATTAAAGGAGTTGTTATCTGGCGAGTTTAAGATTATTGAAGTTTATGGCTTGCAGCTTACCCTAAAGCACCGCCTCTTCCAGCGCCTTAAGAAGATCGGGATAGAATCAAAAGCCTTTTACAGCCGTATCACGACCAGGGATTTTAAGTTTACCCAAGAGGACCCGCAAAAAGCCAGCGATTTCTTGATCGTCATGGGAAAATAATCTTAGCCAAGACCCGGTCTTAGCATTGGAATAGAAAGTCAAGACCGGGTCTTGATAGCCGGGTCTTGACAAATATCGATTTAGTGCTACAATTCTAAGAAACATAATACTTCGGAGACAGATGTCAAATTTAGTCAGGTTTGGGGTTTCGTTGGAAAAAGAATTGCTCCAGGGTTTTGACAGTCGCATCAAAGAGCAAAACTACACTAACCGCTCTGAGGCGATCAGGGACCTTATCCGCGAGGATCTAGTCAGGAAGGCCTGGCAGGAGGGCAAGGAGATAGCCGGCGCTATCACCATGATCTATGACCATCACAAGCGCGAGGTCGTCAATAAACTGATGGATATCCAGCATGGCTTTGGGGGGATCATTATTTCGACTTCGCATATTCATCTGGACCACCATAATTGTCTGGAGGTAGTTGTCCTCAAAGGCAAGCCCAGCCAGGCACAGGAGCTCTCTGATAAGCTCAAAGCTGTAAAATGGGTCAAGCATGTGACCTTAAGCATGTCCAGCACAGGAAGGGATATCTAAGGTATTATTTTTTTGCCCATTCGTAGCACGAAATTAAAAAACGTATCATAAGGAGAAAAGGAGGATATGGCTATGACGGCAGTAAGAAATGTGGTATTGTTTTCAATGGCCTTTGTTTTCTTAAGCGGCACCCCGGTGTTTGCGGATGATCTCTCTGTCAGGGATGAGATCGCTCAACTTAAGGCGCGCGTCTTGGCGCTGGAGAATAAGCTAAGTGAACACGATAAATGTATGAATGAACAAAAGCAATGTATTCTGGATCAGAATAATAAGATCGTTGAATATGAATCAAGGCTGGCTCAATTTGATACGACTTTGCACCGACAGACAGGTATGCCTATAAGTATAGCCGAAGGTTTAGAGATCGGAGCCGGAGGCACGATGATAATCCAGGGTGCCAATAACACTAATAACGCGGCCGCCGATATAACCAAGAAAGAAAACCGCACTGACGCGTCTTATTCCGCGGATATTACTATAGGTAAAGAGTTCAAAGAGGTGGGTGGCAGGGCATTTTTGCATCTTGAGGCAGGCCAGGGTGACGGGCTTGAGGATGACTTGACGCTTTATTCTAATGTCAACCGCGATGCTGATAATGATAATAATGTCCGTCTTAGCGAGCTTTGGTATGAGCAGGCTTTGTTTAAGGATAAGGGCGCTTTTACTTTCGGTAAACTTGATCCCACTGCGTATTTTGACAATAATGAAGCGGCCAATGATGAGACTACCCAGTTCCTGGGCAGGATCTTTCGTAATTCACCCACAATTGAATTTCCCGATAATACCGCCGGCCTTCGCTTGGCATATATACCGGCTAAATGGGTGGAATTAGGCCTTGGAGTCTTTGATGGCAACAGCGACTGGGAGAAAGTTGGCGATAACTTGTTTAATATCGGGCAGGTTGCTTTTAAGACTAATTTCTTTGGCCTTTCCGGGAATTATCGTTTCTTAGGCTGGAATAACAATGTCTATCATACTAAGTGGCTGGATACCGGTAAAGAAAAAGAGAGCGCTTATGGTTTTGGTTTGAGTTTTGACCAGAAAGCCTCTGATAATGTCACTGCGTTCTGCCGTTACGGCTGGCAGGACCCCAAAGTTTACAATCCTGATATCAAGGCTACGGGTGATTTGAATTATTCTCTGGAGCATTCATGGAGCGCCGGCCTTCAGGTAGAGGGTAAGCCTTGGGGCAGGGAAAATGATGTGGTGGGTTTTGCGGTAGGCCAGGCTTTTGCGTCCGGTGATTACAAAAAAGCAGGCGCATCGCTTTCTCCGGCGATTAAAGCAAGGCCTGAAGGCCACCTGGAGGCTTATTACAGGATACATATTAACGACCATCTGTCCCTTAGCCCTGATTTCCAGTATATCTGGAGTCCGTTTGGCAAGGATGTTGCAGATGATACAGGCAGTATTTTTATAGGTGGGATGAGGACGCAAGTCGACTTTTAATGAGGACTATTGTCAAGACCCGGTCTTAGCATTGGAATAGAAAGTCAAGACCGGGTCTTGATAAGAAGACTGGGTCTTGATAATCAAAAGGAGGAATCATGCATATGGCTGATGCTTTAATATCTCCTGCTGTGGGTGGAGTGATGTGGGCCGCCACGGCGGGCTTGATCGCTTATAGCGCAAAAAAAGTTAAGGATGAATCCGATGACCGCAAGGTCCCGCTTATGGGAGTGCTGGGGGCTTTTATTTTCGCGGCACAGATGATCAATTTCAGCATTCCGGCTACAGGCTCAAGCGGGCATTTGGGCGGAGGGATGATCTTATCGATCTTGCTGGGGCCCTATGCGGCTTTTCTTGTCATGGCTTCGGTGCTGATAGTCCAGGCCCTGTTTTTTGCCGACGGGGGATTATTGGCCTTAGGGTGCAATATTTTTAATATGGGGTTTTTCCCCTGTTTTTTAGTTTATCCGTTAATTTATCGAAAGATCGTGGGAAAAGAACTTACTCAAGCAAAGCTCATGCTTGGTTCGCTGCTTGCCGCGGTAATTAGTTTGCAGTTAGGCGCTTTTAGCGTTGTACTTGAGACTGTGGCTTCAGGGATATCGGAATTGCCGTTTCGCACCTTTGTGCTTTTGATGCAGCCGATCCATTTGGCCATCGGCATCGTCGAGGGGATAGTCACTGCCGCGGTAGTCGCTTTTGTCTGGAAGGCCCGCCCGGAAATTTTAGATTCCGCGGCGCGCGGAGTCGCTATGGGTAAAGTTGATATCAAGAAAGTCCTTTTGGGGCTGTTGGTAGTTGCCGCTCTTACCGCAGGCGCCTTAAGTTGGTTTGCCTCCAGTAATCCGGATGGATTGGAGTGGGCGATGTTGAAGACTTCAGGGAAAGAGGAGCTGGAGAGTCATGAAACTGTGCATGCTTCTTTAGCCGGGGCGCAGGAAAAAACAGCTTTTTTACCGGACTATGGGTTTAAGAAGGAAGAGAGCAGATTAGGGACTTCAGTGTCGGGGTTCGTCGGCGGGGCATTGGTGCTTTTTTTAGCTGTTTTGTTCGGCTGGATATTTAGACGCAGAAAAAAATAGGCAGCTTTCAAGACCCGGTCTTGACTGTCTATCTCAATGTTAAGACCGGGTCTTGATATTGACTTTATGATGTCTTGAACCTTGACAGCTGGCAATAAAGGGTTATAATAAATTTCCCTATGAATAATATCGGGAAAAACTCATTTGACCTTGGTTATATGGATACTTTGGCCTCGGGGGACAGCTTTTTGCACCGGCTGGACCCCAGGGCTAAGCTTGTCACCACTTTGATATTTATTGTCGCGGTGGTATCTTTTGATAAATATTCGATCTCTGCGCTTATCCCGTTTTTCATCTATCCGATCATATTAGTTTCTCTTGGGGGCTTGCCAGCGGGTTATCTGTTAAAAAAAGTATTGATAATCTCTCCGTTTGCCATACTGGTAGGGATGTTTAATCCTATTATGGACAGGCAGATATTGATGCATATCGGCTCAATCGGGATTTCCGGAGGATGGGTTTCTTTTTTCTCGATTATTTTACGTTTTCTATTAACAGTAACAGCAGCATTGATTTTGATATCCTTGACCGGATTTAATGCTGTTTGCGGGGCATTGACAAAATTTGGCGTGCCAAGGCCTTTTGTAACCCAGCTCCTATTTTTCTATCGTTATATTTTTGTTTTGACTGATGAAGCCGAGAGGATGGTCCGCGCCGCTTCATTCCGCGCTTTCAGCTCGCGTTCAGTAAAGTTTAAGGTTTTTATTTCTCTTATCGGCAATTTATTATTACGCACCTTAGACCGCGCCGAGAGGATCTATCGCGCTATGTGTTGCCGGGGATTTGACGGCACCATACGTATTATCAGGTCCATGAAAATAAGTTACCGGGAAGTTGTGTTTATTTTAGGCTGGTCAGCGTTATTTATATTATTAAGGTTTAATAATGTCGCCTTAAATCTAGGAGCGTTAGTCACGGGATCTCTAAGATGAGCCATCATATTGTGGAGGCAGTTGATTTGCATTATGTTTATCCCGACGGAACTGTGGGGTTAAAAGGGGTGTCTTTTCGCATTTCTCATGGAGAGTCAGTGGCTCTTGTAGGAGAAAACGGCGCTGGTAAGTCAACGCTCTTACTTCATTTAAACGGGTATCTGTCTTCTTCGCGAGGGGCCTTACGCATCGGTGATTGTTCGTTGGCCAAAGAGAATATAAACTCTGTGCGCCGCTGTGTCGGTATGGTCTTTCAGAATCCTGATGATCAGCTGTTTATGCCTACAGTCTTTGATGATGTTGCTTTTGGCCCGTTGAACCTTGGACTGGCAAAGCCTGATGTAGAAAGGGTGGTGGCAGGCGCTCTTGAGACTGTCGGAGTGGCGCATTTGGCAAAGCGGCCGCCGTATAAGCTTTCGCAGGGGGAGAAGCGCGCGGTTTCCATCGCTACGGTGTTG
>JAHJJA010000092.1 GCA_018822885.1 Candidatus Omnitrophota bacterium | reverse complement strand
ATAAGCAGGGCAATACCTTAGTGTGGTCTGCTCCCGGTATCGTAGGATACAGCGGATCGAAGAAATCAACGCCTTTTGCCGCACAAATTGCCGCTAGCGATGCGGCGAGGAAGGCGAAAGAAATAGGGATCAAAGAGGTGGATGTTTACGTTAAAGGCCCGGGTTTCGGCAGGGAATCCGCTATCAGGGCCCTTCAGGCATCAGGATTGGTTATCACTACAATAAAAGATGTCACTCCGATTCCGCATAACGGTTGCCGCCCAAAGAAAAAGAGGAGAGTGTAATTAATGGCTAGATATACCGAAGCAATTTGCAGATTATGCCGCCGTGAAGGCGAAAAGTTGTTCTTAAAAGGAAATAGATGCATTACCGAGAAATGCGCGGTCGTAAAAAGAAGTTACCCCCCCGGTCAGCACGGCCAGAGCAAGCAGAAGCTTTCCAATTACGGCGTGCAGTTAAGAGAAAAACAGAAGGTGAAGAGGATCTACGGCGTTTTAGAGAGGCAGTTCCGTAAGTATTTCAAGATCGCCTCCAGGACTAAGGGCGTTACGGGAAAGGTATTACTGCAATTATTGGAGAGAAGGCTTGATAATGTGGTATTTCGCATGGGCCTTGCTACTAGCCGCACCGCTGCCAGGCAGATAGTCAGGCATAACCAGATAAGCGTTAATTCAGTAAGGACCAATATTCCATCTTTTCTTGTGACTAAGGATGACTTGGTGGCGGTAAAAACCAAAGATAAGGCTTTGGCTAAGATAAAAGATAATCTTGAAATGACCAAGGATAGGACGGTCCCTTCCTGGCTTGAATTTAATAAGAACGATTTAAGCGCTAAGGTGTTGAGGCTACCGGAAAAAGAAGATATCCAGCAGCCGATCGAGGAGCAGTTGATCGTAGAGTTGTATTCGAAGTAATAATTTGTCATTAATCGACAGGAGGAAATAGATGGGTATAAAATGGCGTGATTTTCAGCTACCAAAAAGATTGGAATGCGATGAATCTACTTATGCCGGCACTTACGGAAAATTCATTGCTGCTCCATTTGAAAGAGGCTACGGAGTTACATTAGGAAACTCGCTAAGAAGGGTGCTGCTTTCTTCTATCGAGGGCAGCGCTGTGACATCGGTAAAGTTCTCGGGAGCAGAGCATGAGTTCACTACTATACCGGGGGTGCTTGAAGATATCCCGGAGATTATACTGAATATTAAGAGCCTTGTTTTGAATTCACATTCCAAAATCCCGAAAACTATCTATATCAAGAAAGATAGCAAGGGTGAGGTAAAAGCAAAGGATATTCAGGTTGATGAGACTATAGAGATCATTAATCCGGATTTACACATAGCAACTCTTACCAAGGATACTAAGTTTCATGTTGAGATGGAGGTTTCCCGCGGAAGAGGCTATATGACTGCGGAGCTGAATAAAAAGGAAGAAAAGGAGATCGGAGTCATTCCGATAGACTCAATATTTACTCCCGTAAAGAAGGTCAATTTCTTTACCGAGAATACGCGCGTAGGTCAAAGGACGGACTACGATAAGTTGATCCTTGAGATATTTACGAACGGAGCGATCAGCCCGAAAGACGCCCTTCTTTATGCTTCAAATATCCTGCAGAGGCATCTGGATATATTCGTGAATTTTGGCCAATTGCCCGAAGAGATAATCGAGGAAGAAGCTGAAATGACAAAGGAAGAATCGGCAGTCTATGAAAAGTTGAGGCTCCCGATATCAGAGCTTGAATTATCGGTAAGAAGTTCCAATTGCCTGCGCGAGGCAGGGATCAAGATGATAGCTGACCTTGTAAAGAAATCCGAAGAGGAGATGCTTGGTTTTAAGAACTTCGGCAAGAAATCATTGACTGAGATCAAAGAACTACTGATGGGCATGGGCCTGACTTTAGGCATGCAGGTTGATTCTAAAAAGATTAAAAAATAAAAAATCAAAGATCAAAGAACAAAACTCTTTTGATGTTTGAATTTGAAGAGCGGAGCGACTAATGCGACACGCACAATCAAGATCTAGACTTAATCGTTTTACAAGCTGGCAAAGGGCCACAGTAGGCAGCCTTGCAAGGAACCTATTGATTTATGAAAGTATCAAGACGACCCTTGTCAGGGCAAAGGCAGTTCAGCCTTTGGCGGAGAAACTCATTTCTTTAGCAAAACAAGATACTTTATCCGCAAAAAGGCGGGCCTTTGCGATCTTAGGGGATCATAAATTGGTAAGCAGGCTATTTAAGGAGATCGGGCCTCGTTTTTCTAAGAGGACAAGCGGCTTTACCCGTATTATAAGCTTAGGCTGCCGGCGCGGAGATAATGCCAAGGTAGTGATCTTTGAACTTTTGGAAAAGAAGGTCAAAGAAACAAAGAAGCCCAAGAAAGTAAAAGAGGTCAAGCCTGAAGCAGCTGACCAGGCTAAAGAAATAAGCGAAGAGAGGCCTAGCCAGGAAACAAAGTCTCAAGATTCAACCGCTGTCAAGGAGAAGCCTCCTGTCACTCAGAAGCCGACAAAAAAATTCTTAGGCGGCTTAAGGGGGATATTTAAAAAAGAGCGGGATTCACTTTAAAAAAAAGCGTAAAACTTAAAGCGCAAAGCGTAAAATCAAGTTAAAACTAATAAGTTTTAAGTTTTATTTTGCGCGATGCGCTTTTTTAATAACCAGGAGAAAAGAAGACCATGGAAATAAGATTAGCTGATCGCCTGAAGAAAATTAATCCCTCCGCAACCCTCGCTATCACTTCTAAGGCAAAGAAATTAAAGGCCGAAGGAAAGGATATAATTAATTTT
>JAHJJA010000091.1 GCA_018822885.1 Candidatus Omnitrophota bacterium | reverse complement strand
GTACCAATCGGTACGAGATTTAGCTATTTTCGAGAAATAATGTATTAAAAGTATGCATTGATGGCAGGGCGTTGACAAGGGCAAATGAGGCAAAAAAAGAAAGCGGTTTCTATTGATAAGATTGCTTCGTCGTCCAGCGTATTCTAATGACTCCTCGCAATGACCGTGAAGTCATTGTGAGCGACTACGATCAGAAAGCGAAGCAGGAGCGAAGCAATCTTTACTTTTTTCTAAATTTGAGTTTGGGTTCTTTACCTTGAGAGAATCTGATCAGGTTAGGTTTGTGACGCAGGATTATGAGTACGCAGAGCGCGATACTCGCCGCGATTAGAAGACGTGACTGATTAAAAACAAACATGTAAATCGGCAAAGCAACAGCCGCGACAACTGAAGCAATTGAAACTATTCTTAAAATCAAAAATACAATAAGCCATGTAGCTAACATCGCCAAGATCAACTGAAGTCCGGTTATCGCGATTGATAAACCGATGACTACGCCGATGGTAGTAGCTACCCCCTTACCTCCTTTAAAATTTAAAAATATTGTCCAGTTGTGGCCGAAAATACAAGCTATTCCAAAGAGTATGCGCAGGGCTTCTGAAGAGACCAAAGTGGCCTTTGGGGCAAACAGGTTACCGAGGAATATAACCGGGATGACTCCTTTGAAAACGTCAAGCAGCAATACCGTTATTCCGGCTTTTTTACCCAAAACCCTAAGCGCGTTGGTCGCCCCGACATTTCCGGAGCCGAATTTACGGATATCAATACCCTTTAAAACCCGTCCGAAAATATAGGCGGTTGGGATCGAACCAATAAGATAACTAGCGATGACTCCTATGATTATCCACAGCATATAAAACCTTAAACCCTCTCATTACATAATCGACTCCGGAAACAACTGTGAACAATACAGCCGTCCACCACAAAAGAGGCGAAATGGAAAGCTGTAAAAGGACAGAAATAACCGAGGTCATCTGGAAAGTCGTAGTCAGCTTTCCCCATTTAGTCGGATAAATATCCAGCTTCTGCTTTACAAGATAGATCACCAATGTGCCTAAAAGAATTATCGCGTCCCTGCTAACGACGATCAAGGTGACCCAGAGCGGGAATTTAATATCAAGTTTACTCATCGGAGAAAGTATGATAAACGCCCCCATTAAAAGCAGTTTATCCCCCAATGGGTCAAGCACCATCCCTGCCTTGGAAACAAGTTTGGATTTTCTGGCGATATAGCCGTCAGCCGCATCAGAGATAACGCCTAAAATAAAAATACCCAATGCCACAAACCTTAAATATTGCCGATCATAAGAATAGTAGATCAGAGAAGCGATAAAAAATGGGACGCTTAAAATCCTGAACGTGGAGATCTTATTGGCGATATTCATTTTATGATCCTTATTCGGTTAGGCGGCCAGAAGATCACCATTGCCTGGCCCAGGACATCTTTTTTAGGGACAAAACCCCAATATCGACTGTCCATCGATGAACCGGAATTATCTCCCATGACAAAATAGCTGTTCTTTGGAATGGTTATTTTTTGACCTTCTGCTCCGAGTGAGCCGCGATTGTAATAATACCTTTGGTTAAAAATAGGATCGGTCAAAGGCTGCTCATTGATATATACGGTCCCATTTTTAATCTCAACAGTCTCTCCTGGCAAGCCGATCAATCTTTTAATAAAATTCTTTTTACGGTCTTCAGGATAAATAAAGACCATTACCTCTCCCCGATTCGGAGATTTAAAACCCGGAAGGCGCAAACCCGTAAAGGGCACGCGCGCGCCATAAATAAACTTGTTCACTAAAATTATGTCATTTGGCAGTAACGTCGGGATCATTGAACCGGTAGGGATCCTATATGCTTCTACGATAAACGGCCTGATCACGCAAAAGGCTAAGAACGCAGCCGGGATCAAAGCTCCCAGGATCCATTCGCGCCAGATATACCTGATTTTTTGCTTTATCATTTGTTTCATATTTTTAAAACCTCCAAAAATGCCTCTTGTGGAATCTCTACTTTTCCGAAAGTCTTAAGCCTTTTTTTGCCCTTTTTCTGCTCTTCCCAAAGTTTACGTTTACGGGTGATATCTCCGCCGTAACACTTTGCCGTAACGTGTTTTCCGACGGAGCGCACCTTTTCTGACGCAAGTATCTGGCTGCCGATAGCCGCCTGAATCGCCACCTCAAACAACTGTCTTGGAATCAACTCTTTTAATTTTGAAACCAAAGCGTGCGCTCGCGAATACGCCTTCTCTTTGCACATCAATGAAGAAAAGGCATCGCAAATAACACCGTTTAACATTATATCAAGTTTTACGAGCTTTGTCGGCAAATAATCTTTAAATTCATAGTCAAGAGAACCGTATCCCCGGGTAATGGATTTTATCTTATCGTAAAAATCCACGATGATCTCGGAAAGCGGAACCTGAAAGACGATCTTTACCCTGTCTTCTCCGAGGTATTCATTGGATACAAATGTCCCGCGGCGAGTTTTAGTAAAATCGCAAACCGCCTCAATAGAATCAACCGGCACTATCATCAATAAACTTACATAAGGCTCCTGCGCCTCCTCGATATCCTGCGGCTCCGGAAGTTTTGAAGGAGTATCTACTTCTATAAGGCTGCCTTCTTTTGCCCTGACTCTGTAGACTACGTTGGGCACCGTCAATATCAGGTTCAGGTTATATTCGCGCTCAAGGCGTTCCTGAACGATCTCCATATGCAAAAGCCCCAAGAATCCACAGCGAAAGCCGGTCCCAAAAGACTGCGAATTTTCCGGCTCAAACACGAATGAAGCGTCGGATAACTTTAATTTATCCATGGCATCGCGCAAATCTGGAAAGTCTCCCGGATTCACAGGATAGATACCGCAAAAAACAAGAGGTTTATGAGCTTTAAATCCGGGGATTGCTTCCTGGCATGGATTCTTTACATCGGCAATGGTATCACCTATGACTATCTCCCTTGCCTCTCGTATGTTTGCAGTCAAATAACCTACTTCTCCGCAGGTCAATAAATCCGCTTCCTGATATTTCAGGTTAAAAGTGCCTAATTCCTCTATTTTATAGATCTTTCCCGAATGAAGCATTTTTAGCTGGGTATTTTTAGTGATTTGCCCATCTACCACCCTGACAAAAACTACTACTCCTTTATAAACATCAAAACGGCAGTCAAATACAAGCGCCTTTAAAGGGTTGTCGAGTTCACCCGATGGGCTGGGGATCACCTCCACTATTTTCTCAAGAATATCCGTTACGCCGACTGATTCTTTTGCCGAAGCCAGGATAATATCTTCTTCTTTAAAACCTAAAACATTGATGATCTGATTTTTTACTCGCGGCACATCAGCGGAAGATAGGTCTATTTTATTGATGACGGGGATTATCTCAAGATTGTTTTCAAGCGCCAGATAATAGTTAGCAACAGTCTGCGCTTCGATCCCCTGGCCTGCGTCTACAACCAAAACCGCCCCTTCGCAGGCAGCAAGTGATTTTGAGACTTCATAAGTAAAATCAACATGGCCGGGAGTATCAATAAGATTCAAAATGTAGTCTTTACCGTCTTTAGCGCGGTAATTCAACCTTACCATAGAAGCCTTAATAGTGATGCCGCGCTCCTTTTCAAGATCCATATCATCAAGCAGTTGTTCGCCCTTATGCCTTCTGTCGACCGTTCCTGTTACCTCAAGGATCCTGTCGGCCAGAGTAGATTTACCATGGTCAATGTGTGCGATGATCGAGAAATTACGGATTAAGGATTTGTCCATATAAAATCACAGATTACAAGTTTAGGTGTTTCAATAGCACCTGAACAACCTCGTCTATGCTCATTTTGGTCGTATCTACGTAAATAGCGTCATCGGCTCTTTTTAAAGGAGCGACTTCGCGGGTAGAATCTATGTTATCGCGGTTAGCCAGGTCGGCTTTGACATCTCCAAAAGCGATACCTTTACCCATCCCGTTTAATTCCTTATGTCTACGGTTTACTCTTTCCTCAAAATGGGCATCCAGATAAAATTTTTTATCGGCATTAGGAAAAACAACGGTCCCGATATCGCGGCCATCCAATACGCAATCTCCACGCTGGCCGAATTTTCTTTGTAGGTTGACCATTATCTCCCGAACCTCCTTAATCTTGGCCACATCCGAGACATATTTAGTAATACGCGGGTCTCTTATAGGAAGGCTTACATCAACATCGTCCAGCAGGACTTTTATTGACCCATCAGGATTATTTAATAGATCTATGTCTGATTTTTTGGCCAAAGCAATGATCTGTTCAGGCCTATTGATATCAATCTTGTCATCCAGAACCTTAAGTGTAAGCGCCCTGTACATCGCTCCTGTGTCGATATAAAGAAAGCCCAATTTCTGGGCTATTAATTTGGCGATAGTGCTTTTTCCGGCACCCGCCGGTCCGTCAATTGCGATGATCATCCGAGTTTTTCTCTTTTTTCTTTTGCTTTTTTTAAGATTTGAGCAAGTCTAGTTCTATTGTTTGTCTTGATCGCGCTCTCAATAGAGCTTAAGGCACCCTCGAAAGCCTTGATCGCATTCAATAGATTCTTACGATTGCTTAAGAATATATCCACCCAAAGCTCATCTTCCGAAGCCGCAATGCGCGTCGTATCTTTTAACCCGCTTGACGCAAATCTCAAGAACCCATCCGGCACAGCATTGATCAAAGAAAATGCCGCTATGTGAGGCAGATGGCTGACACAAGAAAGTATCTTATCGTGGGCATCAGGGCTTAGGTAAATATTTTTTGCCCCCACACTTTTCCACATCAAGCTGATTTTACTCGATGATCCCTTTTTAGTCTTTCCGGTAGGAGTCAATATGCAAATCGAATCCTTAAATAATCCGCCATTGGCGTGAGCAACGCCCCGTTTTTCCGAGCCGGACATAGGATGACTGCCGATGAAGCCCGGAAATATTTTTTCTAAGCGCGAAACGATTTCCTTCTTTGTGCTGCCAACATCAGTTACGACACATTCTTTTTTTATGATCCTAGAAACTTCCGGAGCAAGCTTTAAAATCACGCTTACAGGGGCCGCGAACACCAATAAATCAGCGTCCTTAACGATATCAAGCGATAAAGAACCTTCGTCTATTGCCCCTCTTTTCCTAGCCAGATCGATGCTTTTTTTGTGGCGGCTCACCCCCACCACTTTCTCCGCAAGGCCGCTTTTTTTTATCGCTAAAGCAAGCGAACCTCCGATCAAACCTACTCCGATTATGGCGGCCTTCTTAAATAGTCTCATTTTTATATTTCCCTGCCTATGCTTTTGGCTATAACTTTGAGCTCTTGCATTAATTGCGAAAAGTTTGCCGGCGTCAACGATTGCGCCCCGTCAGAAAGAGCTTCTTCAGGATGTTTGTGCACCTCTATCATCAACCCGTCTGCTCCGCAAGCGACCGCGGCCCTGGAAAGCGGAGCAACCAGCCCCCACCTGCCAGCGGCATGAGAAGGATCGACGATAATAGGCAGATGCGATAGCTGTTTTGCTACGGGCACAGCACTTATATCAAGGGTATTGCGCGTGGCATCTTCAAAAGTCCTGATGCCGCGTTCGCATAAAATAACGTTGAAATTTCCACCCGATAAAATATATTCCGCAGACATAAGCATCTCTTTTATCGTTGAAGAAAGCCCGCGCTTTAACACTACCGGTTTCTTTGTCAGTCCGACTTCTTTGAGTAAGTTAAAATTCTGCATATTGCGCGCGCCTATCTGCAGGATATCGGCGTATTTGGCTACCAGGCCTACGTCGCGGGTATCCATTACTTCCGTTACAGTAACAAGTCCCAGCTTATCCCCGACTTCTTTAAGGAATTTTAGACCCTCTTCTCCGAGGCCTTGAAAAGTATAAGGCGAAGTGCGCGGCTTGAATGCGCCGCCGCGAAGAACAGTGGCTCCATAATTCTTTACCTCCGTGGCGATAGCATAAAGTGTATCCAGGTTTTCAATAGCGCAAGGACCGGCGATCACAATCACTTTCTTTCCGCCTATTTTTACGCCTTTTCCCAGATCGATAACAGAATCTTCTTTTTTAAATTCGCGCGAGACTAACCTATAAGGCGCAAGTACGGGCATCACTTTTTCTACGCCCGGAAAAACTTCAAGCGGAGTGACCCTAAGCACATCCTCGGGGCCGATGACACCGATAATAGTGCGTTCAGTGCCTTTTGAGACGTGCGGAGTAAGGCCCAGCTTTTTTACCTTTTCAATAAGATGATTTATTTGTTCTTCTGTCGCGTCAGGACGCAGGACTACTATCATAGCTTCCTCCCATGGCCCACTACTTACTACCCATTACTTTTCTAAGTACCTGTATAAATCTCTCATTCTCTTTCTTTGTTCCGATTGTAACTCTGATATAATTCTTGAGCCCGTATTGTTTCATGTCACGCACAATAACGCCGAATTTAAGCATCTCTTTAAAAAGGCCGGCCCCATCCCTTCCTACATCGATCAGGATAAAGTTTGTGACGCTGGGGACAAAAGCTAGGCCCATCTTTTTAAGGTGCTCGTACAAATATGCCTTTCCGGCTAAAACAGTTTTCTTGGTCCTCTTCAGGAATTTCTTATCGTCTAAAGCCGCTATTGCTCCTGCCTGCGCGAGCGAATTAACGTTAAACGGCTGACGCGCGATCTCCATGTACGAAACAAATTCCCTTTTCGCAACAGCAAAACCGACTCTTAAGCCGGCGAGTCCGTAAGCCTTAGAAAAAGTCTTAAGCACGATCACATTATTATTTCGGATTAAATTGAGCCCCTTCGCGTAGTCATTAACATCAATAAAAGTATCGTAGGCCTCATCCAATACCAAAAGCACATCCTCCGGCAATCCATTCAGAAATTCTTCAACCTCAAGCTTGGTCACATAGGTGCCCGTAGGATTGTTCGGATTTGAGATAAATACGATCTTTGTCTTTTTGTCTATCTTTTTTTTAATAGCATTAAGGTCGTATTTAAAATATTTCAGCGGCACTGTGATCACAACCCTTCCTTTGACATTTGAGATTATTTTATACTCAAGGAAAGTATGATCAGCGGTTATGATGTGCTCATCTTCTTCGACAAAAGTCTTGATGATGATATCAATAAGCTCATCGGAACCGTTACCCAGCACGATATTTGAGGGCTCAACGCCTAATGATTTTGCTAATTTTTTCTTCAGGTAAAAACCATTGCTATCCGGATACCTGTTGATGTACGCCAGGTTTTTCTTTATCGCCGCGATCGCCTTAGGAGAAGCTCCGATGGGATTCTCATTCGAGGCCAACTTTATAACGCTCTTAAGCCCCAGCTCCCTTTTAAGCTCCTCTATCGGCTTTCCGGCTTCATAAGGGTCTATTTTTAATATGTGTTTTCTGACTAAGCTCATCTTTGCATTTTCAAGACCCGGTCTTGACTTTGTATTGACTTTGTATCTCAATGTTAAGACCGGGTCTTGAATCCATTATTCCCCAATAGGGTAAGAACCCAAAACTTTTAAGAATTTACATTTACTTTCCAACTCCGCGAGTGCCTTTCTGACGCGCGGTTCATCCTTGTGAGCCTCTAAATCGACAAAGAAGTAATAATCCCAAGCCTTTTTCTTGGACGGACGAGACTCGATCTTAGTAAGATTGATCCTGTTCTTTTTAAAAGGCACGAGCATATCGTGTAAGGCGCCTACCCTGTCTTTGATCGAGAACAATATTGAAGTTTTGTCGTTTCCGGTATGCTTTACCTCGGTCTTTCCTATGACAAGAAACCTCGTGATGTTATGCGGCGAGTCTTCGATATCTTTAGCGACGATCTTAAGTTTATATATCTTAGCCGCCAACAATGAGGCAATAGAGGCGCTATTTTTTTCTTTGGAAGCGATCTGAGAAGCGCGCGTTGTGCTTGAGACTTCGATCAACTCGGCGTGCGGCAGGTTTTCCTGCAGCCAAATGCGGCACTGGCCAAACACCTGCGGGTTAGAATAGATCTTTTTGATCTTGTCCTTGCCGCAATTAGAAAGCAGATTATGAGAAACATCCAGGATTATCTGGGCACAGATCTTTAAGTCGGAATCTACCAGCATATCTAAAGTGTAGGTCACGACCCCCTCAATAGAATTCTCTATCGGGACAACGCCGTAATCAGCCGCGTCGCGTTCCACCTCAAGAAATACATCAGAGATGCTTTCGCAGGCGATGTAGCCGATCTGGGAACCGAATCTTTTTAGCGAAGCCAGGTGAGAAAAACTCGCCTCCGGGCCCATGTATGCGATCTTTAAAGGTTTTTCAAGGGAAAGGCTGGCTGACATCACTTCTCGATATATCGCCTCAAGCGCGTCGTTATTTAAGGGGCCGCGGTTTACCGAAGCGACCCTCTTTAAGACTTCCCTTTCTCTATCCGGAGAATAAACGCTTTTTCCGCTTTCTTGCTTTATCTTGGCGACATCGATGATGACTTTGGCCCTGGTGTTAAGCAGGCCGATTATTTTCTTGTCTAAGCTGTCAATTTTGTGGCGCAGGTTCTTTAGGCTCATTATTTTCCTCCGCTTGCGTTTTTCCTTCTGAATT
>JAHJJA010000090.1 GCA_018822885.1 Candidatus Omnitrophota bacterium | reverse complement strand
GCAGTGGATTAATAAGTGCCTTGAAGATAATCTTTCCGGCCCTTTGGCGAGCCGGAAAGAATTAATTTCTCAGCTTATTGTTGGGGCATTTAATCTTTATGAACAAGAGGCCCAGGAGCGTAAATACCCGCATAATCGTTTTGGCAGGGCAGATATTGATGCCTTCCTGGTTTTACTTAACGAGCAGCCTAATCTGGCTGATGATGCAGTAAGGCTGCTAGCTTATTACACTCTAGGTATTGGCTTGCGCGATGACAGGGTTTCGGGGGATGCTTTCCGGAGAGAATTTATTAAAGAACTCAATATTCCTATTGACTTAGAAAGTGACTTGCCTCCGGAGCAGGTTTTGGAATATGCCTTGCGTGAGGATGGCTTCTATGATCTGGTGGTTAAGTGTAATCTTCCCTATCACTCTCAACCCGTGGAACTATTGCGGGAAAAAACGCGCTTAACTATTCAGCCTGGTAAGGAAGTTGCTGCTACTACAGCCATGACCCAGCAATTAGTCTCTATGATCATTGCTTACAAGGCCCGCCATATCCGCAGGGTGATGATTGATGAAGGAAATCCCGGCGGCGGGAAGACCCGTTCCTTTGAGGAGTTTAGCCGCTCTCTTGGCCTTGATTTTTATCCCCAGCAGATGTATGAGGATGTGGATTTAGGGGATGCCTTGGGAAAAATCTCTAAGCAGGGTAAGTTATTTATTCTCACTGCTTTGCAAAGGGATGCCAAAGGTGATTTTGTGCTTGATTTCTTACGCGCCTATACCCTTGGCGGAATGTATCTTTGTGATGAAGGGGCGATCGGAGAGAATTCCCGCGAGGTGATAAGTTATTTGGCGTGTTTAGCTGAATTAGATGGTTTTGATTTGGGGATTTTTCATCCCTGTTTAAAAGGCACCTGGGTTAAGCGCAATCCGGATTTTGTTTTAGGGATCACTCAAAACCCAGCGCTCTATACCCAGGCGCGCCTGCCTTTAGCATATGGCACAGATACACAGGCGCATAAAATCTGGACCAATAATCTGCTCTCGCTTGCCGACGCCGTAAGGATCATCAATCATTATATAGATTTTAACAGCCTGAACGCGCCGCATCAACCTAACCTTACTGACTTAGTTACCAAGATCGCCAGCCTGCACCGTACTTTTACCAAGACGCACCCCAACAGAGAAGAGATTAGCCCCCGCCAGCTCATACAAGTAGCAGCTATTGTTAATGACGCCTTAAAGAGGGGCCAGGATGTGGAGCGCGCGGTGTTTATGGGGGTGATGGTTGGTTACCTGGCTAAACTTTCCGGGGAAGATTTCTCTTTGCAATGGGAGCATGTGATTAAGCAGTTCGGAGAAAAGTATGATATGTACCTGCAGGAGTGGCACGATCAGATCAAGGTCACTTCCAGCGACGGGGAAATAGATTTCGGCGGGATACGCCTGTCGGCTTCTAGCGGGCGGACTAATGTCAGCCCTCAAGAACTGCTTTTTCCTAATTATCTAGGTTCGCAGAATGCAGTCTTGCGCGCCATGGCCTTAGGTGTGGCCTTGAATATACCTATTGCCATTTTACAGCAAGATGGCGCCGATGCTTTGGATTTAGTGCGGCGTTTTGCCCTGCGCAGCGGCCGCCAGCTTTACACGCACTTCTCTGATCCTCAGGAGGGAAGAATGCAGTTACTCGCCAGCATCCTTCCCTGTTTTGCCAGAGAGCTTAACGATTACGGTTTTGATGAGCAGGAGATCTCCGCTCCCTTTAAATTATGTTTAGGGCTCCTCTTAAGCCATATGAAGACCAGGCAAGAGTTAGATGCCCTTACCGAAAGGCCTGCAGAGGAGATTCTTTTCTTTGAATTGATGGATGCCATACCGGAAAGGCAGCGTGTGGCGCTTAATGAAATCTTAAACAAAAAAGAATTTAAAATCGTCAATGAGCAGGGCCAGACCCAGACTTATTATTTGCCCAAATGGGTACAGATTGTTGTTTCCTCGTCGGTTGAGCACAAATATTCCTCGGCGTTTATTAACCGTTTCCTGCCTATTCGCCTGAACGCGGTCAGTGATAACAGGGAATTGGAGGTGGTTTTGTCCGGGATGTTCCCTTTGATCAGGAACCAGGAGGTGCGCTGGTTGAATTTAGTGGCTGGCGCAATGCAGGAGTGGTGTAAGAAAAATGGATTTGAGATAAATTACTCCTTTAGCCAGAGGCATATCTTTGATCTGGCGCGTACCTTACAGCTTGAGAAACAGCGCGCCATAACAACAGGCAAGTTTGTCGCGGATAACCCGCTTTATTATGTGTTGTGCGCTCTTTATTGGAATTACTATTGGGCGCTAAGCGATAAGGATAAACAGGTCTTTGTGGATAAGATTCTGGTCGAGGGGCTTTTAGGGACATTTATTGCTCCCGGAGTTTCGAGGGATTGGCTGCGTCAGGCCTGGCAGGATGTTGTATCGTCAATTGAAGCTGAAGCCGAAGGCCAGGGGCCCAAGACAAAAGAGAAGAAATTTTTTGTGCAGTTGTCTGAGATTAGCAGCGGGGGATACAGGCTGGCAAACGGCATCCGGTTGTGGCGCCTGCCTAACGGGGCCTTGCGAATCCAAACTCCAGCGCCAAATACTTACGATGTAACAAAAGAAGAATTATTGCAGGGCAAAGATATTACCGCGGAAACCGGCGGCAAAGGGCTGCATGTCAGGCAGGCAGGTGAAGGGGGGGAGATTACACTGACACTCTCGTTAGTGGATAGTTTTTGCGGCGTAGCAGTGCCGCGCTCTGAATTTAATGAGGAAAGAGCGCTTCCTGAAGATGAGAACCCGGTGTTTGTGCGTTACACTAATAGAGAGAGGCTGGCGATCAGCTGGTTATTACGTATCTGGCAGCGGCTCAAGGATGGGAATAATAGAATAAGCCAGCCGCGGGTGGCCTTGATGAATGGTTTAACCGGAACCAATAAAACCACGCGTATCCGTAACTTAAGCCGGATGTGGGGCGTTCCGATATATGTCTTAAACAGCTACGCGGATTTAAGGACCTCGGATTTATTTGCGGGCCTAAGCGTAAAAAATG
>JAHJJA010000089.1 GCA_018822885.1 Candidatus Omnitrophota bacterium | reverse complement strand
TGCAATACCCCTTCAAGCGCAGACTCTGAATTATTAAGTAAAGCTGTCTTAGGAATGCTAACACCGGAGGCTTCAGCCATTCTAGCTAGCCGATACTTATCCATAATATTCCTAATGCAAGAGAATCCGGGCACTGGAATATCAATTCCCTTTTCTTTAAACAAATCTTTGTATTTGGAGAATATAAAAACTGCAGGATCCCAACTAGGATATAGAACTGTAATATTTTCTTTTTCGCAGATTTTTAATATTTCACCGATGTAATTATTTTCGGCTTCTATATTCCCGCCACTATCCCAACTCTTCCTGACATCTTCGGTAAAATAAAATTTATCGACATATCTTGATTTTGCCGATAAAGCAAAAAAACCGGAGTAACTATTCATTTTAGGAATACCAATAACTATTCTTTCGCAAAGTTTTCTTAGGGAATAAAGTATGTAATACGAAGAAGGGGCGTGGGGGTCAGGGATGAAAAGATTAATCTTTTCCATTCAACGATAATAACAAATCCTGTACTTCTTTTACTTTATTAGAGAACACAGTTGAGAATCTAATATCTTTTTTCCTTGGCCTCGGCAAATCAACTCTCACAATTCCCTTGACACTTGCCGGCAGCCTGGATAAGACCAATACTCTATCTGACAAAAAAACTGCCTCAGAGATATTATGGGTTACAAAAACAGCTGTTGTTTTCTTATGAAAACAAATATCCATTAGTATCTCGTTCATGCTCATTCTTGTTATCTCATCCAGATGACCGAATGGTTCATCCATCAACAGAACACAAGGTTCAATCGCAAAAGCTAATGCTATTGCTACTCTTGCTTTCATCCCTCCCGACAATTCCGATGGATAAAAATTAGCGTACTTCTTAAGGCCAAAAAGGTCAACTACTGAATCTAGCTTCTCCTTATTATTATTAACACCTGTTATCTCCGGAGCCAATTTAATATTATTAAAAACATTTCTCCATGGCAAGAGCGACGATTCCTGAAAAATAAATCCTAATCTGTGCCTCTTCAATGAAACCAAAGGAGGATACTTATTAATAGTTACGTCTCCTGATACCGGCCGTAATAAACCTCCGATAATCTTAAGCAGAGTTGTTTTACCACAACCAGAATAGCCTACAACAGAAACAAAGTCCCCCTCTTTCACTTCTAAGCTAATGTCATCAAGGACCGGAAAGAATTCATTACCCGTCCTCTTATATGCATAATTCACATTTCTAATAACGATCCCCTGATTCATTTTTTATATTCTGGCAAGAAATCATTCGTAAAGAATTCTGTAGCGGGAACTTTTTTCTGGGTATAACCAGATGTAAAAAGGTCTTCCTGCATCTTATCCCAACGTTCGCCTGTTTGGATACCGAAGCAAAATCGCTCGGTATCTTTATTTGTCAATAAAGGAACAATCTGGCCTATGCTCCACTTTAAATACTCTTTGTCAGTCTCGGGACGGTACTTCATAATAATCTGCACGGTTTCATCCTGGTGCTGCGGAATATACTCCCACCCTTTTAAACTCGCCCTAACAAACCGCCTGATCAAATCAGGATTATTTTTTATGAAATCTTCATGGACAGCGATCACATTAGAATACCATTCAATCCCAAAATCACGGACATCCATAACCCCAGGCCTTTTTCCACTCTTTTCAACTCCATATAAATCTGAAGAGAAATATCCTGTAGTAAGTGCATCAACTTTATTAGTCAAAAGTAATGCGGATCTAACCCCTCCCATAGCCTGTACTTCTTGGACTTCCTTTCGTTGGATACCGGCTTTAGCAAGCAAAGCCTTATAAGTATCTTCGAGCGATGTACCAAAAAGAACACCTACTTTTTTATCAACAAGATCGCTGGGTAATTTTATTCCCTTCTCTTCCAAGCTTAAGATTATGTCTCCCTTGTACTGAAGAAGGACCGCTACGGATACTACCGGGATACCATCTGCCCTGGCTTTAACTATTTGAGGAGCTTGGCTTGCAGCCATAAACATTTTTCCAGTACCGATTAATTTTAAATTAAGCAAAGCTCCGCTTCCATCGCTTAAAGTGACATCCAATCCCTCATCCTTATAAAAACCTTTACTAAGAGCGACGAAATAGCCGGCATTTTGCGCGGGGATCTTCCAATCAAAAGAATAGCTTAATTTAACTGGAGTCTTCTCCCCGGCATACAAGCGTATCTTGTTACTAAAAACTAGAGGCGAAATTAAAAGCAACACCCAAATTATTCTTTTACAAAACAGACTTACTTTCATTACATTCTCCTTTCATTTACACACTCAAGCCTCTGCCATCTTAAAATGAAATACTCGAACATCTCAACGACAAAATAAAACAAAATCGTGATAATAAGAAGCGCTATAATCGCGCCGAAACAAAGATTAATATTTGTTTGATAAGACGAAACTTGGATAAGATACCCCAGACCGAAAGTGGCACTAACAAACTCACCGACAATTGCTCCCACTATAGCAAGCAAGATTGCGCTTTTCAAACCTGGGAAAAGAAAAATAAGGGAATTTGGAAAGTATAATTTTAGAAAAAATTGCCATTTACTAGCAAATAGCGAATTGAAAAGGTCTACTCGTATCGTAGGGGTAGAACGTAAACCAGTCAACATATTCACCATAACCGGGAATAAGGACATCAAAGCACTTATGACTACTTTAGGGAGCATTCCAAAACCAAGCCAAATCAACAGTATGGGAGCAAGCGATATTTTCGGAAAGATCTGGGTGAGAAAAACATACGGCGAGAGAATCTTTTCAAGGCTTTTGAAATAAAAAAAGCCAACAGCCAGAATAACACCAATTGCAGAACCTAGCAAAAACCCTACAGCGGCTTCGTTCATAGTAGCAAGAGAATGCGAAAATAAAATGCCCCTTGAATTAATCATGGTCTTCAATACCTCTGAAGGCAGAGGTAAAACATATAAAGGGACTTTTATGATACGTAAAAAAACCTCTAGCAAAAAAATTAGAAATAAGGGCACTAAAAAGAAGCAAGTAATCCTTTCTAAAATATTTTTTATTCTCATTTCTTTAACATTACTTCATTCTTTCTTGGCGAGCACACAACGA
The DNA here is from genome assembly GCA_018822885.1 of Candidatus Omnitrophota bacterium. Classification (GTDB taxonomy): domain Bacteria; phylum Omnitrophota; class Gorgyraeia; order Gygaellales; family Profunditerraquicolaceae; genus JAHJJA01. The sequence continues at coordinate 11,048 of JAHJJA010000089.1, read as the reverse complement.
GCACGCAATTAGATTAATACATTATACTACCACAGAATCTTTGTTTTTCTTATTTTTTAATAAATAGCCTTCCAGAATGGAAGTCTTCGAATAACATCTCTGCTGCATTCTTCATATTGAGCCTATAATCTTCAGGAATTATCAAGGCTTTTTTTGCGAACTCCTGACAATAACCACAAGTATAGCAATCAAATTGCTTGCATTTTCCTTGAACAAAAAAATCTAAAAATCCATCTAGCTTATTATTATCAAGATACTCTTTAGTTTCTTTTTTAGAAAGAGCGAGATATTTTAATAATAAAAGCGGCTTTGTTTTTCTAGGGTTAAAACCGAGCGCTAATTTTAACCATAAACCGCTCCTGATGCTAGCTAATTTATATTGAGGATTTCCTGCTAGTAAATTCATTAGATTACCACTGTACCTCTCGTTAGTATATGCCTCTACATAGTTGAGTAAAATATCGGTTTTTGTTGACCTGTCTGCTAACTTAATCTTATTGATGCCTAATTCACGATAATAATGTAAGTCTTCAGGCCTTACCCAGGGAGACGAAAGAATCCTCCATGGTTCTTTTATTTTTGCATACAAACAATGTGATTTATAGTAATCCAAAAAAATATGCATATTTGCATCATTTTCCCTAGACGCATGATTAGCGGAACTATTGTGTGAAAAATGGAAAGGGCAAGCTGCAATACAGCTAGTATTGGCATATATCTGAAGGCCGCATTTAACAGACTGGCGTATTCTATTTAAGATATCAAAATTACGATTAACCAGCCAGGGAGAAAGAGTTATTTCATCAGCTCCTAGATCTTCCCAATATCTCGCTTGTAAGGGGTTAGAAACATCGGCGCAAAGTGATATTCTGACTGTCAAATTTGGATAACATTTCTTAATTACCCCCAATAAATAGGGCACAGCTACCGTAACACTATCAACCCCGATGGTACTTAACCAATCAAGAAACTTTCTAATAGCTTTTTGACCGCTAGCCGTATATTCGATGTTTCCTAAGCAAACCGAATTAAGTAAATAATTAAACTTTATATTGTTTTTATGCGCTAATGCGACCTGCATAGAAACTGTTTTCCTGCTTACAAAAGGAACCCCAAACCAAGGCCTTCCGCCACCTACGACATCCTTATCTAGTTTTCCGTAAATATCAGAAACCTTCGACTTATTTAATCTGGGTATTAAATCCTGCTGCCAATTTGTAGGAACAGATAATAACATTTTAGTTTTTTCCTTAATTAATATTTTTTTTAAAGGCTCTGTATAAAACAGTATTTGAAGATCCCAGCTTATTGCTACTGCAGTTCCTTAAAGTTCTCACCCCTGCCATAACTAAAGAGGCTTTAAGTATAATATATTTTAACCAACATATCCTATCTCTGTAGCCTCTGACCTTGACCCCAAAAAACTCCCTCTCAAACAACTTATTAGTATAATACGGATTATTGTTAATATCACCGGCAGCGCCTAACCAATCAACCGGCTCTATATGGAATACTTTTACAGAAGCAGAATTAAAATATTTTCTACTTTTAAATATAAAAATGGCTGAATATAAAAGCTCGATAAACTTTTCTCCAGGATGGCCAACCATAAATATAAGATGGTTCAGAATACCCGCATTGCTTGAATTCTTAAGGCCTTCTAAGATCAAATCCGGGTTATTATCCTTTCTCATTTGGCGTAAAGCGCCTTTACCGACTGTTTCAATACCCCATTTCAACTGTATACATCCTGCATCCTTCAACAGCTTAAAATAAGTACTGCCAGGATTATCAGCGATAAAATACGCAGACCATTTAATTCCGAGTTTATTTCTTATTATTCTATCGCATAAATTTATTGAAAAACCCTTCCCCACATTAATTCCATTATCAACAAAAACAAATGAATCAGTATTATACTTCTCTTTAATCGCAGAGAGTTGTTTTATCACAGTCTCTATATCTTTGAAATGCAATTTTTTCCTTCTTGTTACACAAAACGTACAATTATTTCTACATCCCTTGCTTAATTCATAAGGAATAAGCAAAATGCCTTCTTTGCGATATAGCTCCAAAGGCAAATCCTTCATTTGAGGCAAAGAATTGTCTTCATATAAATCATCGGTCATGTTAATAATGGCCTTGCCATTTAATTTATGAATCAAATTGGGGATTGCACTAGTGTCCTTATTCATTAACAAATCCAGCAATGTCCTTTCCCCCTCGCCTAATATTATAAAATCTAGGTATGGATAGCGATCAAGTAGAATAGCCATTTTCTTGGTAATGAATGAGCCTCCCAATATAATTTTGACACCATATTTATTCTTTAAATATTTAGCAAAACACAGGCTTGTGTTTATCTGTCCAAACCCAAGTATTGAAAAACCGATATATGTAAATTCGTGCAAGTTTACGTTTAAAAGTTTTTCCCATTCAATGAAAACATTTTGCATTTTAGCTTGTTGGATATCATTTAGTAAATAAAGGTCGACTTGTTTTTGATTGGTAAAAACTAGCTTAGGATTATTTAGCTTATTAGGCAGAAAACGGACGAAATCTTTGAATACTCCATTTTGTATAATACCCGATTCCCAAGATTTCATCTCTAAATCATCGACTCTTGAATCTATCCCATTATCACTTAGGTATCCCGCAATCAAAGAAATGCCTAGCGGGGGGAAAGGAAGCATATATTGATTAGCAGAAGGCATATAAATAATTAGAATTTTCTCACGCGAGGCCATATTTTTTGTTATAATTATATTGAATAATGTGTATAAACGATAAGACAATAACTAGATGCTAAAAAAGAATAACATATCTTTGGCTATTATTTTATTTTTAGGCACACTGCTACGCCTACTGCATATAACCAAAAATGATTTATGGTTTGATGAGGTACTTAGCATACCATTTCCTATCAACGGAATCTACCATTCCCACCCTTTATACCCCCGTCCATTCTTATTGTACAACAATTTTTTAAAATATTGGACAGAAATCTTCGGTAGACAAACATTATTTTTAAGATTGCCCTCGGCCTTATTTAGTATATCTACAATGTTCTTGGTATATCTTTTTGCGAAGAAACTCTTCGGTAACTATAGAATAGCTTTAATTGCTACCGCTTTTTTTGCTTTCTCTCCTTTTCAAATATGGTATGCTCAAGAAGCAAGGAATTATCCTCTTGCCATGCTCTTTAGTATATTAGCCGCATATTTTTTGTATTCATTTTCAAAAAATAATAGTATTAAGCAATTACTATGCTACTACTCTTTTGCCATACTAGGGGCATTTACACACCCATTCTGCATTATCTTAAATTGTATCCAAAGCTTATTTATGTTATTAGATAAAATAGGCTGGAGAAAAAAGATATTAATACTTATCCCTTTATTAATTTTGCCTTTTATTTTCTATAAATCGTACAACGATTTTATTTTTCTTAAGAGCGGTTTTTGGATACCCATCCCGAATATACAATCTTTAATAATCAGTCTTGAAAACATGTTTTTAGGGTATACTGGGACAAAGACCCTATATATTTTAATAGATATTTTGCTTGCTCTTGCATTTGCTTTATCATTTAAACAGTTAGTAAACAAGACCGACAAAATATCACAACTTATTTTCTGTCTGATCTCTTTCTTTTTACCTATAGTTATTATTTACTATTTTTCCATAGTATTTAAATCGCTTTATCTAGACAGAGGATTTATTATATTTACGCCTTACTACTATATTTGGTTAGGGTACATGATTGAAAAAATTGATTCCAATATGATTAAGAAATTTATTTTTGTTAGTTTAATATTTATACTTTCTATAGGATTATTCCGGTATTACACAAATAACATGTTCGAACCTAACAAATCAACTCATCATATTGGAGCTTATATAAAGAAACCATTCAAACCGTTATCGATATTCTTACAAAATAACCTCAAAGATAACGACATTGTCCTATCAGGAAATATGTCATTGGTGCCACCACTTTATGTTTATTTAGACAAAAGGAACCTGGAATGGAAGTTACTATCGGTTTTATGCGCTTATGATCCAAATATCGTTAATCCTGTTTTTCAGAGACCGCACAGAGACATTTTCAAAAATCCTAAATTCTTTATATCTAAAGAACAAATTTATGGCTTATCGAAAGAAAAAGGCGGAAAAATATTTTTTCTTGGTTGTGACTGGGCTAGAAGCGGTAAACTTGATGATAACTCTTTAAGCGTAAAAGGTGAATTGGATAAACGCTACCGGTTAGTTGAAATGAGAGATTTTAATGGGATTAATCTTTGTATTTATAAAACCGGAGAATAATTTGAAGAATAATTTAATAAAGCTTAGCCTCTTAAGAAAAAATTTTTATTTCATACTCAACGGCCTTTATCCATGGTCCCATCCTCTTACTAACAAAATTAAACTAAGGCTCCTTAAACCCATAAATATAAAATATATACAAATATCCCTTACTTATGACTGCCAATGCTCCTGCGCTCATTGCGGCATGAGTAAATATAATACCTCTCAAGAAAAACTTAAACCCAGGTATATATATAAAATTATCAATAATATTGTGCCGAATGGATTCGGACAGATTGACTTTTTCGGAGGAGAACCATTATTAGATGAAAATATATACCAGTATGTCAAATACTCTTCTGCCAGGGGCATCTTTACTCATATAAATACAAATGGTTTAAAATTAAAGGAGGATAATGTGCGCAGATTGGCTAAAAGTGGACTGCGCGCAATATCAATAAGCTTTGATAGCCCAAACCCAGAAATACATAATAAAAATAGGGGAATAAATGAATCTTTTCAAAGAGCTTTAATAGGAGCACAACTATGCATAAAAAATGGGATCAAAACAATCATGTCTATTTACTCTTCTCCTAATGACATCGTGAACGGACAAACAGAGGAGCTGATTAATATCGCTAAAGAATACAAATTTGATTCCGTGCGCCTGCTTGGCACATTTAAAGTAGGCAACTTATCAAGTGTTGATGACCCCAAATACCCTGATAAAGCAATAAAGATTCTTAAGAAAATTATAAAAGATAATCCAATGGTTAAACCACATGGAATCTGGAAATGCTTTGTTCCATACAGAACTGTTGCCTACATATCTCCCTACGGAGATGTACAACCATGCAGCATGGTGCCTTTTAAATTCGGTAATATAGGAATTGAAAGTTTTTCCTCGATACTCAAACGGATGTATAAACATCCACTCTACGATATTAGCGAACCTGGGTGTATTATGAATAGCGGAATGGTTAAAAAAGCGTTCTACGATAATGCAGATTGTCGTAAACAAAATCTGCCTATACCTATCGAACAGCTTGTTTTCTCCCAAGAAAAAGACTAGAGTTGCTAAACGGAGTAACAACTAAATCATATATCTGCTTTAGTATCTCCTCAATGAACAGGAACCCTGTAAAAGTCTTCCTAAGCCCAACTCCATCCTTTTCAATTAAACCTAATGAAAGAAGCTTTTTAATGAGCGGATCAAACAAGCTTCGATATTCCTCCGGCAAATTAGCGCGCAACGAATCAAAATCAATGATTCCCGGTAACTGAAAGCTACCGGTCAGTAATTTCGCTACCCTAGCCTGATCGGTAAACCGAGTACCACAGGCTATAGCTAACCTGCCTTTGTTTATCGCATTGCAATATTTCTCTATATTACGGTAATTTGCGTACTGCCAAGGATAAACGTTTGAATTACATTTCCTGCCGATTCCGAGAGTATTCATTCCCTTAAAATTCCCTTCATAATATGCCGCATAAAACGGGTATTTGGAAGCAACCGATTCATAAGTGCGGCCGTTGGCAGAAGAATATTTTGCCTTTTTAAGCAGCCTATCTGCTGCTACGCGCGCTATAAGTAACTCCCTGGAATTCAAAAATCTTCCTTTCTGATCAAGCCTTTTCTTCATAGGAACAAACTCTTTAGTATCAAAATACCTCATAGTGTAAAGCTCAATAATATCTATTCCGAAATCAATTGTTTTATTTACAGATTCGATAAAATCCTCTATGGTTTGACCTTCAAGCCCAACAATAAGATCAACATTAATACGATTAAATCCGATTCTTTTTGCATTATTTATCGCCTCAATAACATCATCCAAATCATGAGGCCTATTTGTATTCTTTAGAATCTCGGCATTAAAGCTTTGCACGCCTATGCTCATTCTATCTGCACCGGATTCTTTTAAGTATTCTAATTTCTCTATTCCCTCTTTACCCGTAATTGTTTCTGGGGAGGCCTCAAAGTTAAACTCATGATCTTTAACAAAAGGAAGTTCCCTTGAAAGATGCCCTACCACATCTTTCAAAATATCAAGCGGAAGGAAAGTCGGTGTTCCTCCTCCCAGCTCCAATGCATCGGCTTTAAAACCCTGGGAGAAATATAACTTTTTAAGCAGGCTTATTTCTTTCTTCAGAGTTTCAGTATAAACGCTGATCTCTTCTTTGCTACGCGGGACAACACCATAGAAAGCGCAGAAATTACAGAATTTCCCGCAAAAAGGCAAGTCCACATAAATCTGGGTTCTCTGTCCTGTTGTTTTATCCAGATTAGAAAATATATCATCAGGGAACACCTTATCCCAATCAGCAAACATCAAGAAATATCTAGCTGCCTCGGGATTATCATAAGTCCTATCTACGATAATATCGTTTTCCCTTAGTAAATCAAAAGGCAACTGATCAACTATTTCGGTTGCAGAGCGTATAATTGCTTTAATATCCATAACTCACCTTAACTTAATATTAATTAAGTCTACCTACTTCTGAGCTAAAAGAATTATTCTTGATCGATCAGGCTGCTTAATCTCCTTAAGACCCTGGAACCCTGCTTTTCTAATTAATGACTTAAGCACACTGGAAGTAAGCATCTCTCCTCCGAAGACCGCCTCACACATCTCAAGACCCATAAGCATCTTTATGAAAGGCTGCCTGTAATCTATTACCTGATCCGGCATAGACATTTCGCTAATCAATATTTTTCCGCCTTTTTTCATTAATCTATAGCACCTCTTAAGAAAAATTAATCGCTCATTATCTTCTCTTCCAACTTCATGTAAGGTAAGATTCATATAAATAAGGTCAAAACTAGTTTTTAATCTTACCATCCTGGCATCCATTAGCTTCAACTTAATGCTTGCTCCGAGTCTCTCTCTTTTAATGTTATTCTTCGCAATATTAATCACTCTTTTATCTATATCTATCCCTATTATCTTGCATTTAGGATAAACCTTCGAAAAATATATAGGGCCATAGCCTAACCCAGCTCCTATATCGAGTATATTCCCTCCCCTCTTAAGCACATCACAAAGTTGAATATCCGCCCTGATTGCCAAATTATAAAAATCAGCGAAATCAACCCTCGTAATGTCTGCCATTGCCCTAACCAAAGATATGTTTTGCTTGTATAATGGCTTTTTCTTTCCGGCCTTCATAAACTCTGGATGTAGCTTAAAAATTTCCGCTAACTCCGCGAACATATTAAAACTTCCCCCCAAATATGAACGATCATTCCGATTAAGCAGAATATCTTTAAGTGAAGGTTTAAGAATATACGCATTCTCTTTTAAATCGTAATTAAGTATTTTGGAAGCATACGCCGCGCGCAACCAAGAAGAAATGAATCTTTCAGCATATCCAGATTCCTTAATCAATTGTATTTCAGTAATTGGCCCTTCAGATTTTGCAATAATGCTCAAGATCCCGCTCTTTAACCCTGAATTAACTACCCAAAATGAGCAAAAATCAGAGATTATACCCAACATCATTTTTAAGTCTTTTCTTTTCTTAGGCTGTCCGTCTTCCGCGCCTGCTTGCGTTTTAGCTGCGCCTGATTGAGTATGTGGTTTTTGACAAACAAAAAAGCTTTGCCCTAAAAGACCGGATTGTGAAAGCTCTCTTGCTAAAGCCCATCTTCTTCTTGCGCTATTAAAGTAATCTAAGCCGCACTCCTTGATAAGAAAATCCCTATAGCTTAAATTGATCCCCTCCCACCTAGCTATTATATTTTTAAAATTGACGCTATTATCCTTTAACTTTACCCCTTCAAAACCAGATTCAGATATAAGTTTTCTATATGCGCTATTATCCAAAAGGTAGATATACCCCCACAATTCTCCTGATTTCTGAATCTTTTCAGGAATTTCTTCCATTTCTACCCAATCGGAAAATATCAATTTTCCCCTGGGCTTCAACATCCTGAAGCATTCATTAAGCAGCATTCTTTTATCCTGTATATGAATAAATGAATCAAAACCGAATATCACATCAAAAGAGCCATCTCCAAAAGGTGATTTTTCAGCCAGCCCTAATGTAAAGTTGCAATTCTTTGAAACGTCCTCCTTCTTTACGGAATTCTTTGCTACATCTATGCCGGTAACGGAAAAATCTAAACCAATAATTTTGCAACCAAATTGCTTAGCAAGATGAATATCTACCCCCCCGTCACCACAACATAAATCCAAGACGCGTTTATTCTTATTTAGCGCGGCGTTTCTGACCAACGTGTCTATATCTTTTTTGGAAAGAATACAATTCTGCCCTATATTCCCACTTACCCCTAAAACATCATTTCTTATCATTCTGCCTATAATACGGGCTTTTGGTAAATATACGGCATTGTACATTCTTTTTATATACATGCTTTCCGGGCTAATATTTGTTATTTGTATATCCATATCAATATATTGATATCTATTTTATATAAAATAAGCTGCCATCAACTAGCTTCCCAATAAAGATTTCAAGTTTTTTTAATAGCTCTTTGCGGAATCCCTCGGGTATAATTAAGGCTTTTTCAGCAACGCTTTTACAATATCCGCATTCTTCGCAATTAGCAAGTTTACACTTTCCACTAACAAAAAAATCCAGAAAGCCATCTAGTTTCCTGTTATCCAAATAACTCTGATTTGCAACGTTCAATCCTGAAATATGCCAAAACACTTCTATTAAGTTTACTTTGCAAGGATGGAAAAAGAATTTAACTTTTTTCCAGAAGAAATATCTTGAATGGGATATTTTATCTTTAGGGCGTTTAATAAGCAAATCCAATAAGTTGCCATCGTATTTCCCGAGAGTATAAGCTTCAACTACATTCGAAATATAATCAGTATTTGTTTCTCTGTCTCCTAATTTTATTTTATCTATGCCAATGTCGGAATAATAATGCAGGTCTTCCGGACGAATAAAACAAGAAGAAATATACCTCATTGGTTTTGATAGCTTAAGGTATAGGCAATAATATTTGCAATAATCAATAAAAAACTCTTCACCGTAAATATTGGAGCTAGAGGCATGGCTTGCCATGCCGTAATGGTGTGAAAGCGCAGGGCACCCAGTTATACAAGTTGTATTTGCGTATAATTGCAAAGAACATTTGATTGCTTTACGAATCTGTCTTAAGAGATCAAAATTACGGTTGGTTGTCCAAGGAGAAAGATTTATTTCTTCCGCCCCCAAATCTTCCCAATATTTTGCCTGGATTGGCGTGCAAACGTTAGCGCAAAGCGATACCTTCACTTTCAGATCTGGATAACTTTTCTTTATTAAATGGAGCAAATAAGGGATAGCCACAGTTACACTATCAACCCCTATTTCAGATAACCAATCGAGTGTCCTTCTTATACTCTTTTGCCCCCTTGAGGTCCATTCGGTATTCCCTAGACATACTGCGTTAATAAGATAATTAAATTTTAGATTATTTTTGTGAATTAACGCTACATGCTTTGCCGCTTCTCTCTTAGAAATATAGGCAAGCGCATATGACGGCCGGGCTCCCCCCACTGCATCTCTATCTATCTTGCCATAAATTTCCGTGACCTTAGATTTATTAAGTTTTTGCAATAAATCCGGTTGCCAATTAGTGGGAACAGATAAATTCATTTATTTATTCCTTAATAATATCGGATAACTAGCCAAAAATAATACTTTGTCATTATGTTTATACTACCACAGTAACACAAATCATGATTTTTGTTACATTCTTAGATTCAAACAATGATTAAAACTATTTACACTCATTGAATTCCATAAATCGAAGAACCCTTTATCCAAAATATTGCCCTGATTATTGTGAATAAAAGGACATGGGTAAAGATCACCATAAGGACTGATATATACCTTCTCTGTTCCTGCCGGACAAATTCTGCCTTTAAAGCATGTTTCGGAATCCGTGGTAACAAAACTCAAATTTAACCACTTTTTGATTATTTGATAGTCTGCGTAATCAAGATTTACGTTTTCTTCTTTCCACCCTCCGACCCTAGCTGGAAAGATAAACGATAAATAACTTTTATTCTGTTTAGCGATATTGTAAAGTTTCTCCATTCTATCTGAATAAAGGATGTCTCTAGTAATAACAGAATTTATAAGCACCTCAATACCCAAAGAACGCGCTTCCATAATACATGCTAACGACCTTGAAAAACTGCCCTTTATGCCTATCTCCCTATCATGCTCATCAGCATATGGGCTATTTAAACTTACCTGAATAACATTAAGCCCTGATTTCTTCAGATCATTCATCAATGATTCCGAATAAAGAAGGGCGTTTGTTGAGAGAGACAAGACGACAGATCTATCTTTTAACTTTCTTAATATGTCCATTATATCATTACGTAATAAAGCCTCTCCTCCGGTAAAATTTATTAAAAGTGCTCCCGCATTAATAACCTGATTGGATAAATTTATTATCTCCTCTGTGGATAATTCTCTGCGATGATTATTAACCAAATCTGCACATGAACATTTAACGCAATTTACCTGGCACTTATATGTAACGGCGAACTCCACCCCCCGGAGGACCCTTCTCCTTAGAATATTTGAGCAAAAAAATGCCCTTAGCCACCTTGCGCAGACAAAAGGCTTCTGCTTTGCAATACTAGAATATTTTAATATATTCATCTTGCTTTCTTCACTACCAAGAATATAGTAAGTCTAATCAAAGTCAAACACTCTAAATACTCAAATTTATTAAATATCTGAAGCAGATTCTTAATGTTAAAACT
>JAHJJA010000088.1 GCA_018822885.1 Candidatus Omnitrophota bacterium | reverse complement strand
TAACACTCTGCTGGACTTTAAAATTCAAATCTCCGGCAAAATAAGTCCTGCCCTCAGGAGATTCCCATTTCCCATTCTGCCATTCGCTATACCTATATAATTCCGGCGCGACTGTAGTAACTGTCCCGCCTAATTCGCTCTTCATCTCTACCGGCTTTAAATTCAAGGCATGTTGTGAAGTAATCTGGCCTGCGCCTACCGCTAACTCACTATTAGCATCAAATTTAATAAAACTACTATTAGCCCCGCCAAGATAATTCAAATCAAAAGATGTCGGTTTATCATCTTTGTTTACGTTGAGCGACAAATTCCAAGGCATTGCCAAAGAACCATCTGCCCATTTAGTATCTGCAACTCTAACTGTTCCTTTTGCTTCTTCATAATCTACTTGATCATATACAACCCTTCCTTGGTTATCTAGCAGATCATAAACTTTCTGAGTGTTGCCCGTCTTAGCATCCACTATATCGCGGCTGGTTAATTTCAATTCCTGCTTATTAATAACCGTTACGCCATCCTTAATGGTAACTGTTTCGGAGACCTTGACATTATTATATTTTAAATTACCTGCTTGCGTTAACGGGTTAAAAGAAAGTTGCCCCTTATCATCAAGGCCTATTTGAGTTAATGTGATACTGCCTTCTTTCGGCAATAAAACTCCGCCTATGCGATCGCTGATTGTGTATTCATGCTCGCCGACTAAAATTGGCGAGCTGGTCTTCTGTGTATTTTCAACAAATAAACCATCGGCTAATTTTCCTGACTTGCCATCCTTTACTACAGTTGCCTCAGTTAATCCTTGAGGCATAAAAGGAAGCGCATTCCAACCTGCAAAGCTAATAATTTTATCATCCTGCCTACCGGCCTTTTGCATAGCCAGATTTGAAATACCTTTTATTTCACCGATATTAAAACCAATTTTATGCTTTAACTGCTCTCCGCCAAATATCACATCTTGGCTAGGTAAAACCAAATCTCCCTTTACGCCTCTCTCCCTGTACTCCGCCCAAGAAGTAATGGTATAATCAATGCCAGCAGTCCTGATCTTCTCCCAATCACTGCTTTGTAAGATACCAAGGATTTTTTGCCTTGCAACGACATCCAAATCTCTGCTTTGATTAATAATCTGCTCTGCCTGACCTAAGCTTTGAATACTAGAATCGATAGCATAATGCTTAAACTTACCTTCAGTCAAATAAATATCTGTTGCCTGAAAATCATTTTTGCCAATATTAAGAACGCCTCCGGTATTCGCCTTAACACCGACCGAGTTTCTTATTACCTTATCGTCGTTGACATTAGTAGATAAAGCTAAAAGGTATTTGCCTTCGGCCTGAGAAGCAGCAGTATCAATACGACCCTTTTCATCAAACTTTGCCGTGGCGGCATTATGCCAATTAGCAAGTCCGCTCAAAGAAAGAGAGCTAATATCTGCCCCGCCGATAACAAATTTTCCTTTTTCATTGAAATACGTTTGCTGATTATTCACAGTAGCCGGATTCAAAATAATACCAGTAAAGTCATTAGCTCCATTTGTAATATTCACTCTTCTAAAAATATCCCTGTCAATAATCTGATTCTTATCATCTACTCCGACAACGGTCTTCAATTTTTCACCGGTGTTTGCTACTTTTGAAAGGGTAAGCTCCGGCCTAAAGCTGCTATAAGTAATCTCTGAAGAATTAACTGGAGGATTTCCGTTAACTACAGACTCTAAGATGCGAAATTCGTTAGATGCAACACCTAAGGTAGGGATTTCATTGCCATTACTATATTTTGTTACGCCAATATCAAAAATATTAAACTTTCCTTTGTTAATTTCTCCGGTGCCTACCGCATAAGACATATGCCAATCTGTAGAGTAATTCGTTTTCGCTTCAAGAATAGATTCTGCAAAACTACCTATATTATCCTTGGTTGAACCAACAGTCCCAAATCTATTGACGATATCTAAGCGAGAAAGATCTGCGCTAAAATGTTTTGCTTCTAAATGATATGGCGCTTGCCCAGGTAATACATGAGCCTTGATAGTAGAGGCGTCGCCATAGAATTTCCCGTTTTCTCCGATACGCAAAAATCCTTGCTGGTTTGCTAAACTACCTACCCAAGTATCCGGAGAGTTATGCACACCAGAACGCCTATCCGCATAAACAGTTTGTCCTTCAGTTTTTGTGGCAAACTCTGGCACCTGTTTCCACACCGCGCCTTGAGAATATGTAGGTGAAAAATCCAAAGTGCCGGCCTGGGAAGTAACAAGTATACCGGCTAAGCCTCTGTGCACATTTACATCCGCGCCGTAGGCAACAGGCTTGATATAATCCAAAACAACGCCTTTTCCTAAATTAGGAATGGCCTGGCCATTACCCTCGGATTTTTTCAGTAAATGCGAATAGCTGTAAGTAAGCGCGTCGGGAGTGATTAATTTTATTTGACCGGTAGGAAGCAGTTGGGCTGAAAAATCATGCAAGGCGAGATTCACATCATCTAAGCGCACATTTGTTCCGGTAATCTTCTGAGTAAAGTCACCTGTTAAGGCGCTGTCAGAAAATGCCTTTTTATCGACAAAATAATTCTCCGCTAAAATATCTCCCTTTATATTTGTAATCAGTGTGGCGTCAGTTCCTTTATAATCAAAATTAAACTTATCGCTTGCAGTTAAACCGGCAACCCCATTAACTATTCTTGACGGAAGCATTGATCCATTATCCGCTATATAATTCTCCCCCATGCCGGGCCCAAGAACCATGCCATTGACAACTTCTGTTCCTGCGAGATTTAGCGCATACCCTGATTTGGTAGGAATAACATTTATATCCCTCTTAAACGCATCGTAATTAAAACCTTCTCTGGAAACTAAACCAGAAACTCCGGAAGCGTCAACGCCGCCTGCAATATTGGCTTTATTAGACCAATAATATCCGTCGGTAATCACCTTCCCTATTTTGTCCTTCTGCAGATTGAGAGTATTGATCTCCCACATCCCCCCGGAGCTATTTACAGGGTGGCTGGTGAGCGCAACCAAATTGCTGTCGGAAGAGATCCGTTTCACATCGATCGTGCTGCGTAAATCCATGCCTGTGATCGAATAATTATTACGTGAGGACAGGCTTTCACCAGCCTGCAATTTTGTCAAATCCATGCCTATAGTCTTGCTGGAAGCCTTTGGCTCAAAAAGAGGCTGGTAACTGCTAAGGTTTATATTATGGGTGGATGTAAACTTACCCGGATCCCAGCTATGGACTACGCCATTATCTCCATCGCGCCACTTGACTTCTCCGGGGTTGCCGTAAATAAAAAGCCCGTTTTCCATTGCATTAGAATTGATGGCAGAATTCTTTGAAAACTGCTGCGCGGGTATATACGAAAGGATCTCGCCATAACTCACCTGAATATCTCCAAGTGGAGTGGGTGCTAAATCGCGCCCTGCCGTCAGATTCTGATAATGGCTGCCCAGGCCTTGAGTATTAAATTCAAAAGGCTCTACTGTGCCTGTATTCAAATCAAGCGTTGACATCGCTACTATCTGCGCTTTGAGGCCGTCGGGATTAAGCAATGAATCGGTTTGGGGGAAATTATTGACTATCTGGAACCCATCTTTGGTGCGGATACTCTGGACGTTCTGGCCGAAGATATCAATGTTAGAGATGGCGTTAAGTTGCTTTGGCTTTGATTCCCCTCCATTTTGATCCTGCCCCAAAGGCAAATTATACCCGGCCAATGCCGCGGGATTAAGCACAGTCCCGATAGCGACAAAATCAGTGCTAAGCCTGTTATTTGCGAGTATCTGCGGGGTGGCAAAGGTCATGCCGCTTGCAGCCTGCACGCCATCCATCGCAAAGGCAGCTCCCGACATATTCACTTTACCTATCTCCGTAAAACCATTATGCCCCAGGCCCACCAGCATTCCGTTCACAGCGCTAAAAGAGGTGATGCCGTCATTCTCAATACTCATAACGAGATTCTTGCCCAATACATCGACAGTGCGTAATTCTGTACCGCTATCAAGAAATGCCGAATTGCCGCTTCTGCCGACAATGTTCTCGAGCATGTTATCTTTGATATCATAGACCTGGTTGTTGCCGAGGTTCAAATACGCTCCTCCGAGCGAGCGGTCAACAGTCGTGCCGTTTACGGAATTTATCTGCCAATAGGAATTGGTATCCTGCCCGTGCGCAAGCCGCGGTTCATAATCAGGACGGTTATATCCGGGCCCGATCTCGATACCTAAAGATGCCAACTGGCCATCGCCGATCTTCCTATCCCAATTTATCGTGCCGGTTTCGCCTTTGTTCGGTTCAAGAGGATTAGCCATACACTCATTGACAAATTGCACGCCTCTCATATCACCCTGCTGTGCCATCTGGTTAGCGGCTTCTCTTGTAGAAGCGCTCCAAGAATTAGACATTACATTAAATTTCTCTTCCGGCATACCCAAAACACCCACAGCAATTGACTTGACTGCCTGATTTAAGGAACTATCATTCTGCCAAACTGCCGCGGTATTCTTGCCGTTAATCTGGCCGAGAGGTTCAACTACTGTATCAAAACCGGAACCGATAATTCCTTGTGTGGTGGACGCCAACAATGTCGGAGAAATTTCTGCGTGAGCCCCAAGCTCAAACGGCACTTGTGAAGCATTAACCCCATTGATTAAATTTGAGTCATAATTAATAGCGGGAAAATCCTTGGTGGCAATAAACTGTGTATCCGGCAGCGAATAAATACTACTGTTAGGCCTCAATGTGTCTACGGCTGGACTTTGATTCAGCGCGTTCTTGTTATACCAATCCTCGCTGACCGGGCCTAAATAGGCTGCCCCGGGTTTACCATAATCTTGAACATAGTTGTCGTAAGATGGCATGGCGATGTTTGAGCTTGGCAAATCCACAGCCATATTCATTTGAGGGCTCACGGTATCAAAGTTACTCAAGTCAACCGGGTTGTTGTACAGATTATTCCCCATGTCAAGGGTCAATTGATTCGGACCATTATAATAATTGTCCGCAGCATAATTCTGGGTGGGCATATTATAATTCATCGCATCAAATGAATTGTTGTTGTAATAATTATTGCCCATGTCAAGAGTAAGATGGTCGGGGATATTGCTGGAATAGTCGGTACTTGAACTGTAATCAAAATTATTATCCGTATAAGTATCCGGGCTGTAGTTATAATTGTCGTAGCTGTAGTTGTTATTATAGCTGTCGTTATCATTAAAGATGTAATCGTATTGTGAAGAGAACGTGTCTCCGTAGCCTGAAAGCGAGAGGCCGTCATCATACGCCCCCATCACGCTCTTAGCCTCTTTTTCGGTCAGGAGCTTGGCGCCGGAAGCGGAAACCTGATTCCCTGACATCAATGCGAAACCGGAGAATTTCTTGAGGAAATCGTCTTTGGGAAGGAAGCCTTCTTTGTGGTTATCAGAGAAATAGACCTTTTCATTATTAGCGCGGGTGACTAAAATATAATGGTCGCCATTTAAATGCGCCAGGAATGGAGTAGCTTTAGATAGATCAGTCAGCGGATTAGGATTGAATCTTACCGGATAAGTTTTAAGGCCAAAAAATTCAGAGGCGCGGGAAAGGGCAAATAATGAGTTCTTTATGGTTTTAGGATTTCCAACCGGCTTGACCACATCATTTAAAATATCCACAGTCAAAGCCATGACCGCCACATCCTGCTCAACAACCTTTATACCCTTGTAGCCCAATAGATCGTAAAGCGCCTTGGCGCCGCAGGGCTTGCCTATCAACCAATTGTAGATTTCTTCGATTCTTCCAGCGGATATATTCAGCGGTTTGTCCAATCTGACGCTTATGGTGGGTGAGAGTTTTATCTCTGTAATAGGTTTGCCAGCCACATCCTTGAGGATATTCTTTACCGCGGTGGGAATACCGAGTTGATTAATGGTCTTATTGAGATTGGGGACGACTGCCGGGTTCACAGGAGTAAGGGGCGCTGCTATCGGCCGCCTCCAGATAACGCTGGGGTCAAACTGCACTGCCTGCGCTACCTGCTCCGGCAAAAAAATAGCCGCTACGATAAAAGCGACAATTCTGATCCAGGATTTAAAACTGGATTTGAATTCCGGCTTTTCTACCTGCGGCTGAAACTCGTTTTCGATTTTTTTGTCTCTCACAGTGCGCATTATTTTTACCTAAATGTATATGTAAAAATTAGAGTTTGCCCCTTTCCCCAATTCTTACTATATGTAATCGCGTTTGCATAAACAAAGCTGTTCATAATCAAATTTTTTAAAGTACTTTGTGAAACTTTTTTTTAAGCACTGAAAATAAAAACCGGATTGTCAAATACTGACATTTCCCGTCGGTATTCGGCAACCCGGCTATCTTTAATAGATACGTTAATGACTAACGTATAAGACCCGTGGCTTTGTGCCCCCCGATCACTCGGGGTTTACCTTTTCGTTTCCGTGGCTTTTTGATTCTGCTTAAGTATAACATATATATATTAATAGTGTCAAGCATATTTTTACCTCAAAATGGTAGCGCTTTCTTTCTGAAAACACGCTTAACTGCTTGCTAATATTCGTTTTTTATGCCTGCTTTAAAAATAGGGACGCTTTCAATTCCAATCTGGGGACGCTTTCAAAATCAATCGGAAACCTGTCCCCAAAAACAAGGAAAATGAGATTGCTTCCTGCCTGCCGGTAGGCAGGCGTCTCCCTGCAGTAGGTAGGCGGCTCCTCGCAATGACACCTGAAAGACGTCGCTGGGGCAAATACGTGTCATTGCGAGGAGCGCATTGTTAGCGCTCTCCGCGACGAAGCAATCCCAAACGGGGACACTCTTAGCTTTGACTCGGAACACGTCCCTGCTTTAGGTTGGAAAACGTCCCTGATTGGACATTAATGCGAATAGATTGGACAATTTAGCTTTGAATTGCAGGCAGATTGGACATATTTTGATGGATTAGTGAGTTATTCAACATTAATATGACTCACTATATGAGGGCTCAGGCCTTCTTCGCCGGGTTTCGGATGAGCATGATCAATTGGAATTTCTGTAACTTTAGGCAAAGTAGGCGTCCCTTGGCTTCCCACATGCATTTCCATACTTACCCCTGCCGGAGTCGAACCATCATTAACTGAATTTGGATCTGCGGAAGCTGTTGAAGTTGTAGGTGTAGATTGAAAAGTTGTTGATAATATCATTCCGGGATTTCCTGTAGGTGCAGCCTGGTTTATAGATAAAGGCACAGCAGGCTGTGAAGGTTTAACGGTTGGCGCAGGCTGTTTCGAAAGATTATAACTTAGCTCTTTCTTTTTGTCCCCATCAAAATCTACCGCAATCCGATTGCCATTACGGTCAAGCCTGATCAAATCATAGTCTCCCGAAGGCACCAATTCTCTCTTGATGGTTGGTTTTGCTGTTGCCACTACGGCTATAGGCGCTTTATAATTACTGGGTTCCGGAACGACAAAAGCCTGCTTCTGGGCCTCTAGTGCGGCAATCTCCTTGCCCAACTGCCCATACTGTGCCAATAAATCTTCCTTCATCCCGTCGAATTTGTCGAAAGCTAACTTACTGTTGGTATTTATGCCTGTCAATTTGGATTTTAATTCATCCTTCTGGGCCTTAAGCGAATCAATATCAGCTTGAAGCGCTGCCATTTGCGCGCCAGCATCATAGTTTACATCCCCTCGATGTTCATTTATATCCGCAACCGCGGCTTTTTGTTTTTCCTGTTTCGTCACTTCGGTCTCTTTTATTTCCATTCTCGGCATAAGCATTGCCAGGGGCCTACCGGTCCAGGTGGTGACATAATAGTTGTATTGGCCATTCAGGGCCTCGAAGCCCCGGAGATTATAACCTAAGCCCAGATCTGGAGTAACTTCTTCACCGAAAGGAAGACGTTGACCATAAGTACCTACTGTACTTGCGATAGTGTCACGCTCCTCTATTCGAACCAGCGGATTCCTCATCAATTTGTAACTCTCGCTCGAGAAATTCCCCGCGGCCTGGCCCTGATAAGCAGAGCTAAGCCTGTTCACGAAACCGTTAAATTGCATATTTGCCCAAGTTGATGCAGGATGCTGAACGCCATACTCACTCATAAAATCAACAGAGGTGACATGCTGATAGTAATCAATAAGCCAAATATCTTTAATGATCTCATTGCCATCTTTATCATATCCGATAGGTTGATCCTTGAGCCTCGCATTAAGCCCAAGGAGGTTTGTTGTCTTTTGCGCGAAGGTCCAAGCGTCATCCTCTCCTGCTATAGGCACAAGGCCCATCCCTGCCATGGCAAAATTCTCGGCGAAATTGCCGAAAAACGCGCCATCCCTTCCCCAGAAGCTCATCGGCTCTGCGCCTGCCTGCGGATCGTTCCTGAATAAATATGCGGTGCTGGCGGTAGCGAAAGATGAGCCAAGAACCGCGAGAGAGGAACCAAGCATCCTATGCTCCCACCTGTTATCAAAATTCTTGGAGAAGAAATAATCCACTCCGGCGCTTATAGTAGAAGATAATGCGCTGCTTAATAAATCATTGCCCAAAGTATTTGAGCCTCCCAAAGAAAGCGTCCAATAATCTCCCCTTGCCTCGCCAGGCTTGTTATAATACCGGTCGTCAAAAGGATTCCTGTCCGCGCCGGGCAAATTCAAATCCACTTTCTCAACTCTTATGCCCCCATTAGCGTCTTTAAAGTATTGGTTTTTTGTTGCCGTATCATAATCATCAAGCTTAATAGGATCGCCGATCTTATTATATTGCTCTCCAAGCCAATCCATATTATTGAAAATACGGCCAGCCATATTCCCGGCAAATCCGGCAAGCGCGCCGTAGATAAGTTGCTTATTAGGGTCATCCTCGTCTTTGGTCAATTCATAAATCGTGCCTCTGGCTAAATAACTGGCGATAAGCCCCGGTCCTTGAGATTTAATAGCCGCCCAGACAGCTCCGCCATAAGAATCGGCATTTGCAACAGCAATCGCTCCGCGGGAATTAAGGCCTCCAAATACGGGCCTTTCCGGTTGGATGCTAGAACCATTGGCTCTCCCGCCATGAGTGTCGACTCCCTCCAACCCGCTGATCTGGCTGCCGTTGGAATTCGGCGACAATGAAGCTATTGCCTGATCAAGATTGCTCCAGCTATTTGGGCCGGCAAGCGCCAATTGCCCATCCGGGCCAACCTGAACCGCGTCCCCGGGCATGGAGCCGGAAAAACTGCTATCAGGGCTAAAGGCGATATTTTTACCACCGGGAACGCTTACATTGAAAGTTTCCGAGGGCATTGCGACTTGATCCAACCCGCTGATCTGGCCACCGATAGAATCCGGTATATATGGTTCTGATTGCAAAGCCGCTGCCTGCTCAATATTTGTCATACTATTTGCATCAGTAAGGCTTAGCTGTCCATCAGGGCCGATTTCGACGGCATAACCAGTCCCGCCATCTCCGGAAGCCATAATCTGGTCCGCGTTCATAAGCCCCTCGGGGTTTTTCATGTAACCCGGCTTAGTAGCATTGCCTCCCTTATTGCTGTTAGAAACCCATTTCCCTGTAAGCCCATCGAAACTAAGACTACCTGCAGTTGTCACTGCCATTACCAGCCACGGGCTCCAGCCGGCTTCTGTCATCTGATAACTTGCTTCCCCTAATGCCGCCCCTTTTACAGCGCCCAAAGCAGCTCCTTGGCCAGCTGACAGAGTTGTTCCGCCGATTTGACCGGGATTCATATACCCTCCGATTGCCGCCGCAATTACAGCTCCGATTATCTGTACCGCGTGCGCATTAGCGCCATAAGAAATCGACAACTGGCTCCCTGCATCAACGCCCCAAGTAATAGCCATTGAAGATACTAATACTGGAAGGAGTTCCCATTGCTGGAAAATACAAATTAAGATAATAAGTATTATCTGAATAATATTCCATAAAAGTTTCTTGAACCCCTCCTGGATCACCTCTCTCAAGTCATTCTTGAAGAAATCCTTCATTGTGCTGTCCGGTGTATAATGCAGGGCAAGGGCATCCCGCGCGAACATAATATTCAGGAATGCAGGGATAAGCACCATGCATAAGACTTTAAACCAGGTTGTATGAGGCATCTTGATAAACATTTTTACTCCTTAAAATCCTATCTTGGTCCTGGTAAACTGCAACATGATCGGACCGCCAATTATGACAATAACCGCAGGTAAAATAAAGAAAAATAACGGAAACAATAACTTGATCGGGGCCTTAAGCGCCATAGACTCTCCGCGCTGGAACCTCTTGGTCTTTATCTCCTCTGACTGGATCCTAAGCGCCTCCGCGATGGATGAGCCCATGCGGTCAGCCTGTATAAGGGTGCGCGCAAAAGAATGCATCTCCTGCATATCCACGCGCGCGGCCAGATTTCTCAATGCCTCGGCGCGGCCTTTACCCATCTGCGTCTGGCGGTAGACTTCAGCAAGCTCGCGCGTCAAATCAGACTGCCTTAAATCCTTGACCACCCTGTTTACGGCAAGCATAAAATCCATACCGCCGCTAACACACAGATTCAGAAGGTCAATGATCATTGGCAGTTCCTTTCTGATGCTTGACTGGCGTTTGCTGATCCTGCCGTTTAACCAAAGCTGGGGGATAAGGATCCCAAGGCCTATAGAAACCATTAAAAGCGTATCCTTAGCCATAATATTGCCTAAAAATATGAATGATAACACGGGCGTAAATAAAGCCGCCAGTACCGTAAAAAGCAGGAATTCGGCAACGCCCATGGGATTACCCGCGCGCATAAGCCTTTTACTAATAAAGGTAAGCTTGGGAAGCTTGGCATCCCAGGAACGCATTCTCCTGTTAAAAGAACTGACCATAGTGACCGTAGGGTTACTTCTCGATAAGGCCGGGCTATAGGGATTCAAATCCATCATCGCTTCCGGGGAAAGGCGCGGCCTTTCATCAGCGATGACCTTTAACTGATACATAACTAAATACACGCTTAAACCGACTAAGATTGGTATAATTACTAATAAGATCATTGCGCCCTCCTTAAATATCTATCTTACTTAAATGTTTAATGACAACCATGCCTATCAACTGCGAAATGACCGCGTAACCTAAAAGCATCTTGCCCATAGGATCCTGAAAGAATATATCAAAAAAGTGCGGGTCCATTTTGTAGACCGCGATACTAAAAAGCACCGGGATAATAGACATAATAACGCCCTGAAGTTTTCCCTGCACGCAAAGCGCGTTTACCCTGCCCAGCAATTTATTGCGCTCCTGTATCGTGTAGGCAACGCGCGAAAAAGTCTCCGGCAGTTCTCCTCCGGTTTCCCGAGCGACCATCATCGCGGTAACCACCATATCTAATTCTTCAACCTTCATCCTCTTCTTCAAGTCGCTCATCGCCTCTTCAATAGGGATACCCATATGCACCTGGCGCGCCACAAGGTTAAACTCCTGGCTCATTGGAGCGGGCATCTCCTCAACCAAGACTTCAAACGCCTGGAAAAGGCTTAAGCCTGCCTTAAGCGAACTGGACAGGATCATTAACGCGTCCACCAGCTGTGCCGAGAATTTCTTTCTACGCCCTCTTTCCAACTGTTTAATCACAATCACCGGTAAGAGCAAGCCGATAAACGCCGCACCCAGAGCAAAGATGATCTGGCTGGTCACTACATAAGCGATAATACCGCAGACAATCGGAGAAAGCGTATCAAGGATCATTAGCTTTTTCATTGACACATCCAAAAACATACGGTCAAGAGATGGCGCCATTTTCGCTACCCTTTTTACTTGCCATTTTTTTGCCCGCGACTCAAACAAAGGATAAAGCGAATAGATAATAGCGGCGACGCTTATCATACTAAAAATAAATACTAATAATTTAAGCAACATCTTATTCCCTCCACTAGTATTGCCTGCCGGCGCCCAAGGCATCCATATCAGCCTTCCACCTGCCGGCCAGAGCCCTCTTAAAATACATCTGCATTATAAGGACAACCGCCACCACAATTATGATCAGAAATGCGTATTCTATTGAGCTTAATCCCTTTCTGCAGCGTATAAACATTACTGTTTCTCCTCCGACACCTTCCATACGCGCATAAGATGGGGTGTAGTATAAACTTTACTGCCGCTCTTATAGGTCGGCTTATAAGTATAATGCGCGGTCGCCCCATAAGTCGTTCCCGGCGACTTAAATGTCCATAAATTGATCTTGCCTGACTGCGTGTCCTTCAAGATATCCCTTCTCTTTATCTTTACAGTAACGTTTCCGGTATGGGCCTTGAGGTAAACGCAAATCTTGAGCCTTTTCCTCTTGACCTTAAGGTAGGGCAGGCGGAAATTGCTTACGCTTACAGTCACCTCATGACGGCCAAGGCTGTCGCACCATATATAAGAGGGGCTGCTTTTAAAAAGCATCTCATTATAAGTCGCGTATATAGGATGCTCCGGATCACTCGGACAGCCTACATCATCATCGATATCTCCGTGTTCGTAGGGGTCGTAATTCTCCAGCTCTACATACTCTGCGTTAAAGTCAGCCAGCGCGTTATGAAACGGCTCAATGGTAGCCTTAAAAGTGTTCAATTTATTTATCGCCACGATTACCTGGTTATAAAGGTTTAAAAGCCGGGTTTTTTCGCAATGACGCTCGTCATTTGAACCTCCCCAGAAGTAAAAACAACTGTGCGCGTGACGGTACCTATTATAGATGTCGCTTTGCATTGTCTGAAGCCGGCTGACCCAGGCCTCTATCATCTCCTTCCATCCTTTTTCCTCTACATAAGGCGTATAAGGGCTGTCTGTTACGTCCCAAATGACGTCATAATAATCATCCTCGTCTCTATTCTGGCAAGCCCCCTCCTCATCAACCTCATCAGCGCACTCGTTGTATATTTCCGGATACCAGACATCAAACTCCGCCGCAAGTTGGTCGAGCCTACCCCGATCTGCTTCGTAGACCAGCTGTGTGGCTATCCCAAGGTTTGCTTTCGCATCATTGGGATCGCCTTCACACCAGCCCAGTAGATTATCATAAAAAGAATCTGTTTCATCATTACTGACTTCCCAAAGGCAGTCACTGCCAAGATCTCCTGAACTCATACATGAAACCCATTCCGCCGTATCGGGGACAAAATGCCTGTCGCAATATTCTTTGACTCCGGGATCATCGCTGATTGTCTCGGTGTAAGAGCAGTCAACGTAATCATCAGTCCAAATATTAAAAGGCGGGTTACTGCCCTCCCTATAACGAAGCCTGTAAATTTCATTGCGGGTACGGGCGTATTCAACCTTATCCAAATAGTAGAAAAGTTTAAAAAGGCTGTTGCATTGAGAGGGATAAGCAGGGGGGGCGTCTTCATCGGGGGTCGGGTCAACTGCTACCGGCTTGCCCAAATATGAAAGCATTGTTACCGAGGACTGGTAAAAAGGCTTAATGGAATTATTGACAAAATCCCTGACCAGGCTCTTTCTCTTGTTTATATAACTTTCTGGATTTGAATCATCCGGAGCAGGGCCGTAATCGCTAAGCCAAAGCATTCGCGCCTTGTATCTATACCAGAATCTTGAAAGCAAATCGTCTGTCCTGCTATCCATAGAATAATCATGCACATCCTGCACGCGCTGGTTGTCATCAACGACCGACTGAAAAGCGGTCATAATCGCCTGCTCCCGCAGCTGAAGCTTAGCGCCCATCTTCCCAAAGGCCTTGTTCATGGCGTGGATCATCTTGCTTTCCGCTCTATAAGTAGTAATAACGCTAATACCTGGATAGTAACCAAAGAAAATAAGCCATTGAAACCCGGGAACACATGCAAGTATCGAAAGTATCATCCTCCAACTTCTCTTGCATTTTTTTGTCCCGCCTCCCAAATACCTGATCGAAAGCATCCTGGCGTAACTACTAAGCCCGGAGGCAAGCTGGATGACAGAAGCAGCGGCGCCATTGACCATAGTTGTCCTCTTTAAGGAAAGTTGGGAAAGATTCAGCAAAACCGCGCTAAAAAGCACGATGACCGCGATAAAAAGCACAAGAAGGGTAGCAATCTGGCCCTCAAGCCTTGTGCCTTTAAACCTTACTTTCTCCCGGATTTTAATATTCACGCCCCAATACATTAAAATACCCTCCTAAAATTTATGGCCGGCCGTCTCTTAGGCCGTTTACTTGCGGTACTAAACTCGCGTTAACCGGAGAATAAAACTCATCTGTATTAGCATAGGTATTGGCGAAATCATCCAAATAAGCATTATGCCTGTTCACATAACACTTGCTTGACCAGACAAAAAACTTTACTATTCCGGCAAGCAGGATGATCATTACTACCAAAGAAAGTGTCAGTTCTATTGTGCTCTGCGCCCTTTTCATCTTACTCCCTCATCCATTTATACGCGTCTTTATTATTAGCAAACACCGTCCTGATATGCAGAAGTTTATTCACCCTGCCATCTACCTCTATACTGGTAGTAATGCAATCGCAATCAGGCGCCATTGAATCGCTGCAGGCGTAATCACTGCCATAAGAACAACTGCTCCCGCTGTTCTTTCTTATCTGCGGCCCGATACGGCTGTAATCAGTAAGCCGCGGGTTTATCCTGATCAGGTGCTCTGTTGCCTGCGTGTTACTTATCACTGTATTTGTAGTAAAAGTATTATCCTTTTGGGTATTAGTGATAGAGCTTTGATCCGTGACCAGGGTAGAGCTATCATTTAAGAGCCCGTTCCTTAATATCTCCAACTCTGGGCCCGGCGGCATCCAGTTCGGGTCATTGACCCCCGTCATATCCAGATCCCCCTCATTACTATCCATCACCTTTATGTAATCCGGCTTTGCGTTATTATTCGTATCTTTACCCACTTCAACGATAGTCTCTTCTATCCAGTCATTATCCACATCCCAGGATGTGTCTGCCTTGACCTCTTTGTAAGCTTCCGGAGTCACCGTTTTCCAGGCGACGCCGTTTCCGTCCCAATCTTCTATGAACTCCCTGGCTGCAATATTACTTAGATCAAACTCACTTTCCTGCTTTGTGGCATAGTCTGCGGTCGTCAGGGTGTAAACCTTGCCGTTTATATCAAAAGAAACGCGGGGAAGCTCTTCATCCGTATAATCCATCTCCGCGAACATGTCAACAGTATGCACTGCCGAGAATGACGCGCTCACTGGAGTCCTCTGCGGAACCCCCCATCTGTTTGTATCCACCATGGCCTTGTCATAAAGTATGGAGGCGGTGGCAAACCGATAACTTCCCGCAGCGCCTTTAGCCAGATTCATCGCCCTTTTAAACGCGTGCATCTGCATCCTTTGATTAAAGTGAGCCCTCATGCCTATAGAGAAAAGATACCCTACGCACATAATAATGACCGAAGCCGAAAGAGCCAGCTCCGTAAGAGATTGTCCTTTACCAAAACATGCTCTCATTCGCGAACCCCTTTAAAGTGCTGTTGGAAGTGCGTGTCATATTAGAAAAGCTTTCTGTGTATAAAAACGATTGCGCCTCAAACTCCCCTTCATTCTGATAAATCGTCTGGCTTACCTCGGCACTTTCGATCAGGTCCGTATCCACTGATGATGCCGCCGACGGAGAATACTGCTCTCCGATAGAGTCAGCCGACTGCCTGAACTTACCTTGTATCGCCCTCTTGACGTAAATAGTCATGCTGACTAACGCCGCGGTGATAATAGCGATAAGGATCAATAACTCCAAAGTGCTTTGCCCTTTTTTATTCTTCATTTTCTTCACCATACCTGTGCAGCTCCAATACACTGCTCGCGGAGTTGCCACTCGGGACATAATACCAGCCGTTATCTTTACTATGGGTCTCGGAAAAAGAATACCCTACGCGCTTATCGTAAGAATCTACGTCTTTTCCTCCGTGGTTACGGGTGACCGTAGTTTTCCTGTTCGGCTGCCCCGGGAGTGTCGTACTTACAGTAGTATAATTATAGACTCCGGAACCCTCGCGCGGATCGGTTGTGTAAGCCGCATCCTCCTGCTTGCCCAACTGATCCGCCGAGATCTTGATGCCGGCCTGAACGCCGCGCTTTAAGTAAGTCTCCATAAAGATAAAAACAGAAAGCACTATCACCAATACAAAACTGTATTCGATGAGGCTCTGCGCCTTCCTATTTATGGAGTTAATCCGTCTCATTTATGACTCCCGTATCAGTCACTTCAACCGAGTGAGAACTAAAACGCCACTGCTGGTCCTTGCTGTACTTTCCGTCCTCATAATACCTTTCCTTAGAGGTCTCGTTCCTTGTCGTGTCCTTCGCGCTTTTAGTGTAAAGAGGCTCATACTGGCGGCGGTGGTCCTCGTTCAGGGCCTCGTTCATCCTTGCCACCATACTATCGGAGGCATCCTTTAGCCTGCCCTGAAGGCCGCGTCGCACATAGACAACGTGCATAGCCGTGATCATCAACGTTGCCAGCGCCACCAGCATGATATATTCACCTAAACTCTGTGCCCTCTTTGAAAAGCGCATTATGGCCTCTTATTCAGCTTTCTTCTCTTCATCCCAAGGTGACCAGTCACTTTCCTGATCCTGGACCTGCTCGCTTCCTGTCTTATTAGAGATAGATGTAAGAATCTTAGTAGTTGTCTTGCCGTCCTCAACAGTCTCGTTTGTGTGTGAATGCGAGCTGTGTGTATAGGTATATGTAGATGCGCCGGGAGCGAACTGCTTGCCCATATCATCGGCGCTCTCCCTCATCTTACCCATATAACCTCTTTTTACATAGATCTGCATCGCGATCAGGCCGGCGACAATAACGCCGATTAATATTGCGTATTCCAGTGTTGTCTGGCCCTTTCTTTTTTTAAGATAGATAAACATTTATTTCACCTCCCTTAAGTAATCTTATAATTTTGCGAAAGTAATTATTCTTCATCCTCATTATACAGATACTCCTGCGTACCTTTCCTTTCAGAACTTTCTTTCTCCAATGTCCTGTTCACTGCGCCACCTTCTTGCAATGACTCGACATCACCTACGACATCACGCTTAGTTTCGAAACCGGTCTTTAAGTAACCGGGTTCATACTGCTTGCCTGAAAACTGAACAACACCCTGGCCGGTAATATTACTGCCGTCAGATTGCGCGCCCTGATCCGTAAAATCCACCGCATCCTTAACCCTTCCCTGCAGGCCTCTTTTGATGTAGGTCTGCATGGCTATGACTACGCCGATAATAAGGCCAAGGACGATTACGTATTCGGCGGTGCTTTGCCCTTTTTTATTTAAGTAGATAAACATCTTGGTTTCACCCCCTTTATGATTTGTTTTATTCCGCGCTATTGCCGCCGCCGAAGTCAATGTGCTTTACCGCGGCTTCGGTCTCATTAGCTGTGTGGCTGAATATGTTCATCATTTTTCCTCTGATAGCCTTGTTTGCCGCCCAGAGTACTGCGGCTACTACGACTGTGAAGATGATGATGTACTCCAACGTGCTTTGACCCTTTTTCCTTCTAAACATATTTCTCACCTCCTCCTTTGTAAAAAATTTGTATGAAGCCAGCGCCGCTTATTGCGGCTCGGCATTCACCTGATCCTCTAAAACCTTAAGCGACGCGCGCGCCGCCCTTTGAACATAGACCTGCATAGCGATAAACGCGGCTGCTACGACCGCGATCAACATCGCATATTCAATGGTGCTTTGCGCTTTGCGCCTAAGGATCTTTCTTTTAAACATGGCTCCCTCTTTGTTAATGCATATTTGACAGTGAGCGCGAAAGAGAATACTGGCCTGCGCTCTGGATACGCGGAAACAACTCTGAAACACCCAAGAGAGTAAGTACTGCTATAATGGCAAAAAGAACGATATATTCAATACTGCTTTGCCCTCTCTTAGTTTTTAAACTCTTTATAAAACTCATTATTAAGACCTCCAAATTAAAAGCCGGACTACCCAAAACACTACGGCTTTCGGTAACCCGGCTAACGTTTTCACTCCGACCCAGAGTAGAAAATTTAAGAATACATTTATCGGCGAACTCGCGTCCCGTGGCTTTGCGCATCCGCGACCTCCATCGCAGAATTGCCTTTTCGTTGCCGCCTGTTGCACTCTAAATATAACACTTAATATATATAGTGTCAAGCGTATTTAGGCCATTTAAGAAAGCGCTTGCTTTAGGGACGTTTTCCAACCCAAAGCAGGGACGCTTTCCAAATCAATCGGAAGAGTGTCCCCGTAAAGAATCAGGTAATGCTAAACCATAATTTTTTTCCGACGGGGAAAATGATCTGGCGCTCATTAAGCCTGCGACAGGCATAATCAAGGTCTTTTCGGAAGGAATAATCCTGGGCAGGATGGAAAATAATCGATATAAAGGTTTTCTCTTCTTTATAAGAAATCTTTAGATTGTAGAATCTTTCTTTGGCCAAGTTAAAATCCTTGTGCTCGTATTCGGCGGGCAGGATATGCCATCTTATGTATAAATCCAATATTTCCAAATACTTACGAAAAAGGGAATCCAGGTCTTGGGCGCTCTTTTCCAGCTCAAATTTCTCGGTCTCTGAAGAGAAAAAGTGCCCGGAGCCGGCTGTATAAGTGAAAAGCTCCAGCTTCCTGCTGAAGTACTGGAAACCTTCATCAAGATTTGGCCAGCGCCTTAAGTATAAGTTTGCAAGCTCTTCAATAGAGGATGTTTCTGGAGCTAGATTACCCAGGATAAGTACGCGGATTTTCTCATTTAAAGAGGTTTTGATTGCGCAGCCCCTTAATGTAAGTTCTTGCCCTGCAGTATCTTGCGATAATTCTATCTCTGAATCAGCAATAAAGAGATTTTTCTTGGTTTCCTCAAAATAAAAGGGTTTAAATTCACCGATTTTCTTTACGCGGCGGTAATTTATATATTGCCAAGGCCAAAGAGCAAAAACAAATTGACGCCTTCCTGACAAGTGACAATGATCAGTTTGGATTTCCTGAAGCTTGTTATTTAAAAGGGTTATTTTTATATTTTTTTCTACTTGCGAATTCAGGCTCGTAAGTAGATTAAAAAACTCTGGTGTGGGAGAGTCGGTTCCGGGAGCCGTAAAAAGGATTAAAGGCGCATCTTCATAAAAACTCTTATTTATGTAACTCCTTGCAGTATCTAATGTTGCAGAGAAATCATAGGGTATGTGCTGGGATGACCAAACTGTTGAAAATTGCCCATCCAAATAAAAGGACTCGCCTGTAGGTATGCTGATTTTAATGCCGCTTACTTCCTGTAGAGCGCTGGAAATCGAACTTACGAAGTCGGGAGAAAGATCCCTAAACCCTTGTATATCATTATGATACGTAGATAAATCCTGGGCAGAGAGATGCTTCCCAATAAACGGAACTAAAGCTTGCGAACCATATTCGCCCTTCTCTAACTCCTTTATTTGCACATAGATACATGAGTCTATCTTGGGCTTTAGGCCATCCTCCTTAAGGCTAAGGTGGCTCTTTATGATCCGGACGATTTGATTGCTTCCGCCTAACAGGCAATCTGCGGCTTTTAACAAAATTGCACCGCTAGATTCTATCTCCGACGGTGCAATTGCCGGTTCCGAGACCGGCGGCGCAGGCATTTCAGGCATAGCCTCTAGCGGAGGGGGCTCTGCGGCTTTCTCCGTCGGTAAAGCTTCAGCAGGCGCTTCAATGGGTTTCTCCGGCGGCTTTTCCTCGACGGGCGCTTCCGGCTGGATTTCTACAGGAGGCGTAATAGCAGGCTCTTCTTTTGGCGTCTCGGGAGGTTCCTCCGTCGGGATTTGGATTGTAAGCTGGGGTGCCGGTGGTTCTTGGGGCAGCAACACAGGAGGAAGCTTGAATTTACGTCTTTTTTTCTTCAGTCGCCTTCCAATCGGAGAGCTAAGGCCCGCGTTTTTTATTATTGAGTTTACGCTGGATTTTGAGACTTTTACCTGGAATTTTTCCTCGATTAAATCAACTAAATTACGACAACCCAAGTTTGGATTAGTCTTTTTCTGCTCAATTATAAAGTCTCTGACTTCCTGTTTAAACTTATGAATTATTCCCACCTTGCCTCCAGAATGGACATTATTAATCTCGAAAGGAGTATATCACTTTTTGTCCAATCTGTCAAGACGTTCTTTTTGGACAATCATTGGGGACGTTTTCCAAATCAAAGCAGGGACGTTTTCCGAATCAAAGCGAAGAGTGTCCCCATGTAAAAATATTTAATATTTTTTTGTTAGATTTTCTGATTTTTTCGTCTATTGATTATAGAAAGGAGGAGAGTTATGTCTAGACAGGCCAGGTTGGTATTAAATAACGCCTCTTATCACATTGTGGTTAGAGGGAATCAAAAACAAAAAACTTTTTATGCAAAGGAGGATTATGAAAAATATCTTGAACTGATAAAACATTATAAAAGAAAATTTCATTTTCAATTATATGCTTACTGTCTTATGCCTAATCATGTACATTTAGCAATTGAGATTATGCTAGGATCGGATTTAAGTAAGATAATGAAAGGCTTAAGCCAAACTTATACGATATTGTTCAATGAAAGATACAAAAAGGTTGGACATCTCTGGCAAGGGAGATACAAAAGTAAAATAATCTTAAAAGATGAGTATTTTCTAGAATGCCTGAAGTATATAGAACTTAACCCAGTGAGAGCCAAAATTTGTAAAAGCCCTTTCGACTATCCATGGAGTAGTTATCTTGAGCGTTTCGGATATTCGAACAGCCAACTTATTGATACTCCGAGATTGGCTTAATAAAAATGGGGACACTCTCCCGATTGATTTGGAAAACGTCCCCCGATTGGAATTGAAAACGTCCCTAGATAATACGGATAGTGTCTCCGATTTGCGTCGAAGTAGCGCGGATCACGCCGGCGGGGAGTTCTATGACGGCTTTAGCGTTAAAGTGCAGGCCGGATAAACGAAAAGGCGGCATATCCGGATATAGCGCGATAACTGAATCGTCCTTATCCACAAAGACCGCATCCATCGTAAAGCGCATAAAGAAAGTGTGTATCGAGCTTGCCGGCTTAAGCACCAGGGCCTGGCCCGGCTCTAAGCCGCTTTTGCCCAAGAGGCCCTTCATCCTGGAGAAGAGCGTATCGGCGACAATAGCATCAGAAGCTAAAACTATATTTTTTGTCTGATTGAGTATTATCACAGGGCTTAAGTGGCAGGCTTGAATATATCTTGCGAAAATTTAATTCCGCGGACCAGCAGCTCTTCAATAAAAGTGGGGATATTTCCTGTGGCAGTATAAAAACCTAAAGCTTTTCCATTGGCATCAATACCTGTCTGTTTAAAGGAAAAAATATCGCTTAGGCCTATATGCATTTCATCGCGCATACCGGTTATCTCGGTGATCTGCGTTATTTTTCTTGAGCCGTCTGAAAGGCGCGCCACCTGCACGACTAGGTCGATTGCCGAAGCGATCATTTCGCGGATCGCGCGCACAGGAAGCTCCGCTCCTGACATCAGAATCATAGAGTCAAGGCGCGATAAGACATCCTGGGTGGAATTGGCATGGATCGTGGTCATTGAGCCGTCGTGGCCGGTGTTCAT
>JAHJJA010000087.1 GCA_018822885.1 Candidatus Omnitrophota bacterium | reverse complement strand
TCTCTTAAATCGCTGAAATTTAATCCTCCGGAAAAAGCCTTTGAAGGTTATCTGCGCCAGGTTGTCGAGATCTGCATGGGCATTGATAAGGAGAGGGCAAAAGAGCTGATCGGCATTATCAAAGGCCTCGGTTTAAAAGTGCAGACGCAGATCGAAGGGGAGAAAATAAAAGTCAGCTCCGCAAAGAAGGATGAATTGCAGGCGGTTATTACACATATAAAGGCGTTGGATTTTTCTATTCCGTTAAGTTTCTGCAATTATCGTTAAAGAATTTTTATAAAGAAATAGCAAAGGAAAAATAAATATGAAGACGCCGATATATTATTTTTCGGGAACAGGAAATTGCCTAAAGATAGCGCGTGAGCTGGCGGATGAGCTGGGTGATGCCGAGGTTATATCTATAGCCAAGGCAGCTAAATCTAAGGTAGATGTTGCTGCTGAACGTATTGGGATTGTCTTTCCGGTTTATGCTTTGAATATGCCAGCCATACTTTTTGATTTTATAAGCAAGATGGAGGCTGATGCTTCGAAATATATCTTTGGGGTGATGACTTACGCGGATGTAGGAGGGGATGCGTTGATACAACTCGCGCGAGAACTTCGCAGGAAAGGCTTAAAGCTCTCTGCTGGTTTTGGGATCAGGATGCCGGGTAACTATACTCCGTTTTATGGAGCGATACCGGTAGAAAAACAGCTTTTATTTTTTAACGCTGCGCATAAACGGATCGTTGAAGAGATAGCGCCTGCAATAAGAGAGGGGCGCATCCACAAAATCGAAAGGTCAAAATTTCCACTCAATCTCCTGACCTGGGCGCTTTATCCGTTGGTATTGCCCATGACTCCTTCGGAGGATAAGAAATTCTGGGCAGATGAGCGTTGTAACGGATGTGGCATATGTCAGAAGGTTTGTCCTGTGGATAATATCCGCTTGCAGGATGGCAGGCCGTCCTGGAAGCACAGGTGCGTGCAGTGTTTCGCTTGCCTTCAGTGGTGCCCAACGCAAGCGCTGCAGTTTGGAAAATCCACAAAAGGCCGGAAGCGTTATCATCATCCCGAGGCGGTGTTGCAGGATTTTATTAATTCAGAAAGAGGCAACTCTGCGGCCGACTGAATTATTTTTTAACATTATGTGATTGCGGTGGTTAGATAAAGCGTCTCGGTTTTTGTTAAAAAACTGCAAAAAAATCCGGCTGTGGTATAATAACTTAAACGTATTATTAATCAAAATATTTAGCTTTAACTATCAAGGAAGAATATGCTTGAATTATTGCCGCACAAATTCGCTATGATATCCAGCGTTCATTTGAACGCGCTGTTTTTGCTTGGTCTGATCCTTTTTGTCGGGGCGATGGGCGCAAGGACATTCCAGAAACTGCGGATACCGCAGGTTGTCGGTTATATTATCGCGGGTATTCTTTTGGGGCAGTCAGGATTGAATGTCATTAATAAAGATATCATTGAGACTCTGGTGCCTTTTAATTATTTTGCGCTGGGGCTTATAGGGTTTATGATCGGAGGAGAGCTTAAAGGCGAGGTCTTTAGGCGTTATGGTAAGCAATTTATAGCAATATTGTTAGCGGAGGGGATAACTGCTTTCCTCCTTGTTTTTATTCTTGTTGGTGTTTTGGGAAGCTTGATTTTCGGAAATAGCGTTTATTTTTGGGCGCTGGGTTTATTATTAGGCGCCATTGCTTCTGCCACAGCCCCTGCCGCGACTACCGATGTCCTTTGGGAGTATAAGACCCGCGGTCCATTGACTACTACCGTGTTGGGGATAGTGGCTTTAGATGACGGTTTAGCGCTGATCTTGTTTGCGTTGGCAAGCAGCATCGTTCCTGTGATGTTGGGGGGTCATCCTTCGCTATTTTCCGCGATCATCAGGCCTATTTACGAGATCGGAATGGGGGTCATTATCGGGCTGATATTTAGCGTGGCGCTCATCAGAATCCTTAGAAAATACGCGGATAAGGATAAGATCCTGGTTTTTTCTTTATGCAGCATACTTTTTGCCCTGGGTGCGGCATTGATAATGAAAATAGACATGCTCCTGGCAGCTATGACTATGGGCGTTGTTCTGGTAAACAGGGAAGTGCGTCTTAGTAAAGAGGTATTTAAATTGATCTCCGGTTTTGCAACACCGTTTTATATATTATTTTTTGTGTTGGTGGGGGCAAAATTTGATTTACATGCTACAACCGCAACAGCTGTTTTTATTGCCCTTATTTATCTTATAGGCAGGACCTCAGGTAAAATGGCAGGGGCCATGCTAGGGGCAAAAGTCTCAGGCGCGCCCAAAAGCGTTGTTAAATATCTGCCTTATTGCCTTTTTAGCCAGGCGGGTGTGGCTATCGGCCTTTCTATTCTCGCCTCACAGATCTTTCCCGGAAACATAGGGAGTTCTATAATTGT
Source organism: Candidatus Omnitrophota bacterium (assembly GCA_018822885.1). Lineage (GTDB taxonomy): Bacteria > Omnitrophota > Gorgyraeia > Gygaellales > Profunditerraquicolaceae > JAHJJA01. Next base: position 11,923 of record JAHJJA010000087.1, on the reverse strand, counting down.
CATCGTGACCCTTACTACCTTCGTGGTCCAGCTTTTAGGCCCGCCCTGTGTTAAATATGCTGTTGTGAAAGCCCAGGAAGCAGGATTGAACATAACAGAGGATGATGTACTGCGCAAGACAACTGTCAGCCAGGTAATCGACAAAAATCCGCCTTATGTATTAGAAAACATACCCCTAAAGGAAATCTTGAATATTTTTGGCCAAAGCAATTATCATACCTATCCGGTGGTGGATAAAGATAAAAGGCTAAAAGGAGTGATTACGATTGAAAGTATAAGAAAATCATTCGCTCATAGCGAGGTAGGAAACCTTGTTATTGCTTATGATATTATGGAGCCGGCAATAACTAAAAAGATTTCCCCGGATTCTTCTTTATTGGAAGCCGAAGAAGTCATCGGTAAATATAGCGTCGATTATCTGCCTATTGTCAATGCGGATTCGGTCCTGTTGGGATTCATGGAAAAAGAGGCCATAGATAAGTTTGTCTCTTCTAGGTTGATCGAGGCCGAAGAAAAAGTGGCTTCAATGGGTTGATGTTTGCTTAATATAGCTTGACTTTTTGGGAATTGGTGGTACACTTACATAAGTAAAAGTTTAGAAGTCTTAGCCGTAAGGACAGGATAACTGATCTTACGGCTTTTTTGTTGCAGAAAGCAACACACCGGCCATTCCTATATGGCCGGGTGACTTGCCATTGTTGGACCCGTTGGGAATCCAAGTATTCTAGGCAGGTGAAGATAGCGTGGATTTCTAGCAGTTTACAAATTTCAGAAGAAGGAGGTACTAGCAATGGCAAAAGGAACAGTAAAGTGGTTCAGTGATCAGAAAGGTTATGGATTTGTAACCCCTGAAAATGGAAAGGATGTATTTGTGCATCATTCCTCTATTAAGGGCGAAGGTTACAAATCTTTAGCCGAAGGCCAGCAGGTTGAGTTCGACATCGAACAAGGACCGAAAGGCGAGCAGGCTACTAACGTAGTCAAGCTTTAATCTCGAGCTAACTAGAGGCCCGGGTCTATTTTTAGATCCGGGCCTTTTTTTGTCTAAAATTGTTGTTAGATTTTGCCGCCTCTTTCGTCTATTAGAGTAGGAAGGAGGTGAAAGATCGGTTCTTGACAATACAACTAAATAGTTGTATACTATAAATGGACCGGTCGTATGATGTGCCGCGATACATTTGTTCTTACTACAAGAAAGATAATGATGAAATTCCCGTTAAGAAGTTCATTGATTCATTAAGTTTTCAGGCACAAAGGAAATTTTTTTTCGTGGTTAAGCTTCTGGAAGAGTTTGGGCCTAAGCTGCCGCAGCCCCACGCAAAGTATATCGGGGAAGGGATATTTGAACTGCGCTTCAGCGCTCAAGAAGGGGCGATCAGGATTCTCTATTTCTTTTACGGGCAAGGTGAGGCCATATTTACTAATGCTTTTATTAAGAAGTCGCAGAAGTTGCCTGATTGCGAAAAGGCAGTTGGTATTGAAAGAAGGAGGTTGTTTATAAATGAGACAAGAAAGAGTTGATGAACATTTAAAAGAGAAATTGAAAGATCCATATTTTAGGGAATTGCACGAGCTAGAAGCGCAGAAACTCGAAATTGTAAAGCGCATCATTGACTACAGGATCAAACAAAAACTTACGCAAGGAAAGTTAGCCAAGCTAATAGGGGTAACGCAGCAACATATATCAAAGATTGAAAATGGGGAATTCAGCAGTATCTTTACTCTAGAGAGGGTACTTCTTGCGATCGGTTTGACGGTCCGGATAAAGGTAATCCCGCTTCATTCCTCATCCGCCGCTCATCAGCTGCATTAGGCAAGAGGTTTAAGATTTTGTCCTTGATTTGGGCCGCTTCAGGGGTAGAATGATAGAAAGCCAAAACGTTTTACAAATATTTAAGAGCAGGGTGACTTAATGAGAAAGACCATTTTAGCAAGTATGTTGTTAGTTTTGTGTTTTGCTTCGGCGTTTGCCCAGGATAGCGGTCAGAGTTTATTTAAGCGCGCGGGGCAAGAATTTACCAAGGCTAATTTTGATAAGGCCTTTGATCTGTATTTTGACGCGAGGAAGGAATTTCTGAAAGAAGGAGATGCCAAGGGCGCCAAAGACGCGCTGGTGCGCAAGCTTCAGATATTGAGGATCCTTTATGATTACCCGTATTCCAAAGAGAAGGCCGAGGCATACCTGGCTAAGACAATGAAGCAGTTTCCTGTCAAGGAAAGAAGAAGCTGGTTGGAAAACGGCAAGGCAGATTTTATGATCATTGAAGGAGAGAATTATTATTTTGCAAATCTTGAGAAGAATCTTGCTTGTAGGGATCCGAAGATCATGAAGAGGATGAAGACTGCCAGGAATAACGAGACAATCTTTTTTAGGAAATATAATGATTTGATCTTTGGTAAGGATTCAGAGGCAAAACTCGGAAAGCCCTATTCTAATCCTGTTATCTTTCGCGTAAAGGGGAGTGCCAGGATAACGAAGGATAGACTGCCTAAGGACGGGATTTTAAAAGTTTGGGTGCCTTTGCCGGTCCGGACTGATGCGCAGGATAATATCCGAGTCATTTCAGTTTCTCCTGAAAAATATTTGAAGGAGCAACCAAAGACAGAGGGCGATATGGGAAATCTCTATATGGAGATCCCGGCAGAGGAAATCGAAAAAGATCTAAAGATAGAGGTTGATTTTGAATTCAGGCATTTCCAGCAGGGTTTTGCTATTGATCCGGTTAATATCGGCGAGTATGACAAGGAAAGCGAGCTTTATAAAAAATACACGCGCTCTTATAAGAATACTGCTATTAATGATAAGATCAGGGAGCAGGCAAAGGCAATTGTCCGGGATGAGAGTAATCCTTACCTGTGCGCCAAAAAAATATATGACTATGTGGTGAATTATATTGATTACAGTCTTATGCCGCATTTGACACTTGATGTTTTGGGTAAGCCGGAGTCGCTTTATGTGCATAAGCATAAATACGGCGACTGCGGCGCGCAAAGCGTTTATTTTGTTTCGATGTGCAGGGCGCTGGGGATCCCGGCCAGGACTACCGGCGGCTGGCAGTTGTGCCCAGGCAAGGAGAGCCCGCATTTCTGGGCAGAGTTTTACCTGCCTGATTATGGCTGGGTGCCGGTGGATACTTCTATTGCCCAGACCGCGAGGAACTCGCAGAATGTCCCGGAAGAAAAATGTCGGATACTCGAAGATTATTTTTTTGGCAATCAGGATCCGTATCGTTTTGTCATCCAGAAAGACGTGGATGTTATGCCTTCTCCTGAACCGGATGGACCGCTTTTTCTGAACATGGCTGTTCAATTTCCGACTGTTTTATGCGACACTTCTGAAGATGATCTTGCCGCTATCCTAGTAGACTCCTGGAAATTTAAATTTGATTCAAGATTAGAGAAAAATAAATAAATGGTAAAGACTAAAATAATCTGCACTCTCGGTCCGGTATCATCCAGCGAGACGGTGATCAGAAAGATGATGCTTGCCGGTATGGATGTCGCGCGGCTTAATTTTTCTCACGGCACTACGCAGGAATTGTTGCGCAGGGTCAATATAATCCGCAGGTTGAATACAAGATACCGCAGGAGCATAAAGATCCTGGGAGACCTCCAGGGCCATCGTATAAGAGTCGGCGATTTGTCGGGGCCGCTTACCATCAAGAAGCATCAGATAATCTGGCTTACCCAAAAGAAGATAAAAGGCGGCGGGCAAATAATCCCCTTTGATTATCACGGGTCTTTGCGCGATATAAAGAGTGGCCAGCATATATTTATTGATGACGGAAATATTGCCCTTGAAGTTATCGGCCGAGCAAAAAATAAGCTTAAGACCAAAGTAATCATAGGAGGGTTGCTTAAGGAGCATAAAGGCGTGAATATCCCGGATGCCAGGCTTAAGTTCAAAGATATCAGCGAGAAGGATATTCAGGATACTCTCTTTTGCCAAAAACATGGAGTTGAATATATCGCGCAGTCGTTTGTGCGCACGAAGAAGGATATAACGGATATCCGCGGGCTGCTTAAAGAGCGCTCCCGGTGCCGCGTCATCGCCAAGATAGAGAACAGGGAGGGGATAAGCAATATCGATGAGATAATCAAGGCCTCCGACGGTATCATGATCGCGCGCGGTGATATGGGGGTGTCATTGCCGATTTACGAGATCCCTATTTTACAGAAGATGATAATCAAGAAATGTAACCGCGCGGGCAAGTTTGTCATAACCGCTACGCAAATGCTTGAGAGTATGGTTGAAAACTTGCGCCCCACCCGCGCTGAAGTGACCGATGTGGCCAATGCCATAATAGACGGCACTGATTTTGTGATGCTTTCGGCGGAATCAGCCGTGGGCAAATTCCCGGTTGAGACTGTCATGATGATGAATAATATTATAAAGTTTACAGAAGGGTATTTAAGAAACGCTTTTTAAAGATTGCATTGAAATACGCGGGGTTCAGCAGTAAAATATAGCGGGGACAGTTCCTTTATAATCCCTTAATTGACAATGAGTTAAAAGGAAACGGTCCTTAAAAAGGAGAGATAGAGTATGCATTTATTTTTATTTATAATCCTGGTGATTTTTTTGTTTATCGCGGTCAGGATCGGGGCCATTGCTTTTGAGTTGACCGGGCTCACCGTGTCCGTAGCGAAATTCCAGTCCATCTCCTGTTTTACCGGCACCGGTTTTACTACCAGAGAATCAGAGCTCATCGCCGGCAACCCCCAGCGTCGGCGTATTGCTTCGGTGCTGATGATCCTCGGCTATGCGGGGTTTGCCAGTTTGATCGCCTCCTTCGTGAATACGATGAAGGTACCTGAATATATAGACCATTTTTCCATCCCCTTTATTGATTTTCTGTTCCCGGCGGCTTTATTGCCTTTGGTCAATCTGACTGTAGTATTATTTGTCACCCTTGCCTGCTATAAGCTTATCGCGCGCTCCAGGTTAGCAAATGATCTAAGCGAAAGGCTCAAACTCTATTTCATGAAGAGAGGTTTTTTTGCTGCTATATGCGCTGAACAACTGATGGTAACTTCCGGAGGAAGCGGGATCGTCAGTGTTGATATAAAAGAGAACAGCCATGTCTTAGATAAGACAATAACCGATTCTTACTTTAAAGAGAGCAATATTAATATATTGGCAGTCGTCAGAAAAGGTGAGATTATCTCTGTCTCTCCCCCGGGAATGCAGCTTACCCCAGGAGACAGGTTAATATGTTCGGGTAAGATGGAAAGTATTATGAACGTATTTTTTGCCTGCCGCTAAAGGAGGTTTAGAAAATCATGCGTAGGATCCTCGCTGTTGATGATGAAATAGAGTTGGGTAAGATATTTGAGAAGTTTTTGACTATGAAGGGTTTTCAGGTGACCGGGGCGCGCAGCGCAGAAGAAGCGTTGGCGGTACTTGATAAAGAAAATCCGGATTTGATCATACTGGATAAGAAAATGCCCGGGATGGGAGGTATTGGGCTATTGAGGGAGCTTAAAAATAAGGAATCTAAGATCCCGGTTATCATTATGACCGGCTCTCAGGAATTATCAGGCTCTCTGGACGAGATCAAAGAGATGGGTTATGATGATATTTTGATCAAGCCGGTAGATTTGAATTTACTATTAGAGGCCGTGAATAAGAGGCTGCCAATCGGCTAACGCAGGAGCGTATTGTGGAAAAAATAGATAGCAGGCATGAATTGGATTCCGCGATCTTCAGGTTATTAGTGCATGATATCAATAATTTCCTCGGGATCACAAAGGGGTTTCTTGACCTGATGCGCCTTGAAAAAGAAGCCCTGCCGGATGGGGTGCGCGAGGGTTTAGTGATGGCGATCAAAGCCGTGGATGACCTTGGCAATCTGCTTTCTGACATGAATGATATCGCCAAGATGGAAGAGGGAAAGTTGGTCTTACATTTAGAGAAGCTTGATTTTAATGATTTGATCTTAGGCGCGATAGAGAAAACATCCTCTAAGGCCAAAAATTCAGAAGTGTCTGTGGTCTTCGAGAAGAAAAATGCCCCGCTTTATGCGGATATCGATAAGGCCCTGATCCTGCGTGTATTGATCGACCTGATAACAGACGCTATAAAGGTTTCTTCTTCGGGAGGGGCAGTCAAGGTAGCCTGTGAAGCGGATGAGAATAATTTTAAGGTCGCGGTCGAGGATTTTGGTTTCAGCATTCCGCCGGAGTACAGGGAAAAGATTTTTGAGAAATACGCCCTGATCGAAGTCAAGGACGCTAATCTAAAGAGAGGCTATGGCCTCAACCTTGTTTTTTGCAAACTGGCTATCCAGAAGCTCGGAGGAAAAATATGGATAGAGTCAAATGGCCAAGGCAAGGGAAGTGTGTTTATTTTTACCGTACCACGGAATCAGAAAAATCAGCCCGCCTAAATCCCCGCCTTTTTTATGGAACTTTTTCCCAGGGAGAATTGTCTAATATATTGAAAGAAGGAAAACAAGATAAATGAAGCGGTTCTTAATCGTTATATTGGTTTTAAGCGTTATCGTCCTTGCTGTCGCCTGTTCTATTAAGCCACTTGTGATAGGGATAGCCAGGAAACAATTAAGCGGAATTTTTATCAAAAGCAGGGTCTCGATAGGAGGATGTGTCAAAAGGCCTAAGCAAGGCCTGGCCCTGCTTAATGCGGAAATAGAAAAAGAAGGCGTATATAAGATCACGCTGGAGGAAGCCGGTATTGAACTTAACTTTTTTTCACTCGCCCAGCGTAAGCCGCTAAAGTTCTTTTTAAAAGGCGCTAAGGTTAAGGTAAACGCGCCGAAGAAAAAGGCATCGGAGCTTTCGGGTTATTTTAATCTTCCGGGAGGCGGGCCTTCAATCTTCGGCCATATAGAGGTATCTGATCTAGGCTTGGATCTCAAAACACAGGACCTGGCTCTTAAGGCCGTTGCTTTCTTTGATATGGACCTGGTAAGCCGGTCAGTAGATTTCCTTGATCTTAGATTAAAGGATTTCTCAATGTCAGGGGCCTTGCTGCAAAATGGATCTTTTAGTTTTGGCCTGGTGCCGGGAGAGGGGAAGTTCAGCATTGAAAAAGCAAAATATAATAAGCTTCGCGTTGCCGGTATCAATGGGAAGATCAGGTTCAAGAATAAGACACTCTCGTTCTATGATATTTTAGCGAAAACCCTGGGAGGAGAACTCCGGGGAGAAATAAATTTGAAGTTAGGCGAGCGCCTAGATTATCAGTTGAAGCTGAATTGCGCATCGCTTGATACTGCCGGTTTTGTCAGGGATTTTGAATTAAGCGATAAATTTGAGATGACCGGAAAATTAAACGGCTGGATAAATCTTGAGGGGCAAAATGTTTCGATAAGAGCGCTTTCCGGGGATTTCTCCGTGCTTTCACCCGGAGGGTCGCTTACTATCAAAGATACTAAGATGTTAGAAAACATGGCACAGAGTACAAAACAACCTTTGGATTTATACTTTCGCGGCCAGAAACCATCGCCCTTTGGGGAGAGGATGGAGCTTGGCCGCTCAAGTATTCCGCCTGGGGGAACCCCTGAGGGTTATAGCCCGGCCGGGGATTTATTAGTAGAAAGTTTTAAGGATTATCATTATAATACAGGAGTGGTGAGGCTTGGTTTAAGCGATAGGAATGTTATCCTTAAAATTAACCTTGAAGGAGAGGCAGGAAGGCGGGAGTTGGAAGTCGTGGCGCATGGATTATTTTAACCCGGGAGGCTAGATGAAAGGATTGCTATTTACATTAATCACGGTGATTTTTGCTATCGGCTGCGCGCGAGTCAGCGTGCAAGGGTCTAAAGAACCGATTAAGCTGGATATTTCTATGAGGCTTGATATTTACCAGCATGTTGAAAAGGATATTGACGCGATAGAGAGCATGGTTTCTGGCGGCACAGAAAATGCAAAGCCTGCAGATACGCAGAGTTTTATGCGTTTGTTTCTGGATAGCGCCTATGCGCAGGAAGGTTTAGGCCCAGAAGTGGAGCAGGCGGCCTTAAGGCGCAAGGACAGGGTGAATGAGCTGCGTTTGCTTGAGTCGCAAGGGATAATCGGAGAAAATAAATCCGGGTTGGTGGAAGCAAGGGATCCGCAGGCGGTAACCGCCGAGGCAAGACAGCTTATTAACGCGGAGAATAGTGACAGGATGGTCATTTATAAATCGGTCGCTGCAAAAAATAATACTTCAGTCGAGGAGGTAGAGAAGCTTTACGCTAAACGGCTGCAAAGCGATGCCCCGTCAGGGACTCTGATAGAAGTCTTTGATCAATCAAGCGGCGCTTACCTGTGGAAGGAGAAATAACAGTATAAAAAAATGCAAAATACAGCTGGCAGCCGGCTTGCTAAGCAGGATTTTTTCTTCGCGCTTTTTATTTTTGTTTCCGCGTTTATCTTAAGGGTTTTTTACCTGAAAGATTTTTTAGCCACCACTATTTATCCGGTTCTTCCTTATTCAGATAGCTATTCATATTATTTATGGGCCAAGGATATCGCAAGCGGAGACCTCTTGGGCAGCAGCGTTTTTATGAAATGGCCGCTTTACGCGTATCTGTTGGGTTTTATATTTAAGATTACCTCAACTAACCTCTTCGTAACATATCTTCTGCAGTTTATTCTGGGTTCTATCAATTGCGTATTAGTATATTTCATTGCCAAGAAACTCTTTAACAGGGGTGTTGCCTTTATAGCCGGCATGATCTGCGCCTGGTACGCGTTGTTTATTTTTTATGAGGGCCTGCTTATCTATACCAGCCTGTCGTTATTGCTTAATTCGCTTTTGTTCTTATTGTTCTTATGCGCGCAGGACAGTCTTAATAAAAAAAGATGTTTTTTATTGGGTTTATTCTCCGGAATTTGCGCGTTAGCCCAAGCTAATGCCGCGGTATTCGCGTTCTTGGCTATGCTCTGGATTTTGATCACTAAGAAAGATCCCTGGAGAAGCAGGGCCTCTAAGTTTCTATTTTTTTTCGCCGGACTTTTAATCGTAATAGGAGCTGTGACAGCCAGAAATTACGCGGTAGGCAAGGATCTTGTCTTGATATCAGGAAACCCGGCAATAAATTTTTATTGCGGGAATAATCAAAAAGCAAGCGGAACTTTCGAGTGCCCTATGAATTTAAGCCTCACTCCGGACGGGATGTTCAGGGATTCGAAGATCATAGCCGAGGCACAGGAGGGCGGGAGATTAAAGAATTCGCAGGTTTCGCGGTTCTGGTTTAAGAAAACACTTGAGTTTATCCGCCATGACCCCGGAGAATTCCTTAAGCTGTTATTTAGAAAACTATTACTTTTGTTCAGCACTAAAGAATATAATCATGATCTGGAGTATTATCGCGTCGTAGATAAGATCAGGGCCTTTAAGATAATGCTTATGGATCTGCGTTTTATTCTGCCTTTTGCGCTCTTAGGGGTCTTTTTAAACCTTAAAGATTTGAAACAAAAAGCCCTGCTTTATATCGTATTGCTGGCGCTTCCCTTGACCATAATCATTTTCTTTGTGTCAACTAGATACAAGATCGCGCTTGTGCCGTTCTTAGTGATATTTGCCGCCTCGGGAATAGTCAATATTTTAGACGCTGCCAGAAAAAAGAAATTTATTACATTCTTGCTGTTTAGTTTGACGGCGATCCTATTTTTTGTTTTTTTTAATTACGCCGATATCTTTGCTAGGACAAAGCATAGCCCGGCTGCCGCGGGAGCGAGTTTTTTTAATACGCGTTATCATTTAGAAAAGACAATGGAGTATATCGGTTTATCCGATTATCAAAAAGCGCTTCAGGAGATAAAAAAGGTCTACGATGCAGAGCCTAACGATCCCAGTATCCTCTTGACCTATGGTTTTATATACTTGAATAAAGGTGATTACCAAAAAGCAGAAGAAAAGTTTAATCGGGCTATCGTTATTTCTCCTTTAAATGTGGATGCCTATTATAATCTGGGTTTTCTTTATAATAAAATGAGGCTTTTTGATAAATCTGTAATGGTTTTGGAAAAAGCAGTGTCTCTTGACCCTGAAGATGTCGGGGCGCATTTTGAACTAGGTAAGGCTTATAAGGCAAAAGGCGAAATAGATAAAGCGAATCAGCAATTTTTCCTGGCGCTAAATTATATAAACCGCTGGCGCGCGGATGAGAGAGAAATTATCAAGAGAGAAATTGTAAAATAAACAAAAATGAGTTATTATAAAAAGATATGAAAGCTAAAAAAATAATAAATACTATTATGATATTATTTTTTCTCTCTTTATTGCCGATCATAGCGAAGGCAGAGGATAAGCTTTCATGGCTTGATTGCGTAAAGGAAGCAGCTAAGAATAACCCTGATCTGATCGCGGCCGAGCAGGTAGTCAAGCAGTCTGAAGCGGGAAAGAATATCACTGCAAGTGCTCTCTACCCCCAGGTCGATGCCAGCCTTAATGCCTCTACGGCGAAATCATCCAGCGCCTCCGGAAAATCTACCGCGGATAATTACTCATACGGAGTCAGCGCGAATCAATTGATATTTGACGGAACCAGGACGATAAATGATGTCAGGGCAGCCGCCCAGAATATCCTTGCTTCAAAGCAGGGGTATAGATTTACTTCGGTTTCTCTAAGGCAGAGCCTGCGAAGTGCTTTCATCGCATTGCTTAGAGTCCAGGGGATGCTTAATATCACGCAGGAGATCTATAATATAAGAAGGTCGAACCTGGAATTGATCGCTCTGCGCTATGAATCAGGATTAGAGCATAAGGGGGCGTTTCTGACCGCGGAGGCTGATCTGGCGGAAGCGGTTTATGGGATCGCGCAGGCCAAAAGAGAAGTGGAAGTTGCACAGCGGGAGCTGGTCAAGGAAATGGGCAGGCAAAAACTGACCCCGATATCTGTCAAGGGCGATTTTGAGGTCAAGGATAGGGCTATGATTAAACCGGATCTTGATGCTTTAGCTAAAAATAATCCTTCCTTGCAACAGGCCATCGCGCAAAAGAATGCCGCTAATTTCAGTTTGAAATCTACTTACGCTAATTTCTCACCCAGCTTAAGCGCTCAAGCAGGAGTAAATAAAAAAGATGTGTATTGGTCCCCTAAATACAATCAATGGAACCTGGGCCTTGTCTTATCTATGCCTATATTTGAGGGGGGTTTAAGATTTGCTCAAGTCTCTCAAGCCAAGGCATTATTAAACCAGTTAAAAGCCAGCGAGAGAAGCACTAAAGACGGGATAGTCCTGACTTTGGAGCAGGCCTGGGCAGAGTTGCAGGATACAATTGATTATGTCGGCGTGCAAAAGAAACAATTGACCGCCGCGGAAGAACGTTCGAAGATAGCGCAGGCGCAATACTCAATAGGATTTATCAGTTTTGACAACTGGACTATTATTGAAGATAACTTGGTCAAGGCTAAAAGAGCCTATATTGATGCTCAAGCTTTAGCTTTGTACGCCGAGGCCAACTGGATCCAGGCGAAAGGAGAAACTCTGGAATATGAAAATTAAAAAAAAGGTCTTTTTGATTTTGTTCATTATTGTTTCCGCCGCGGTTTTTCTGTTCATCAAGTCCCGGCAGGTAAAAGACTCCGGGGAAGTCACTGCAGAGATAAGCCCGAAACCCGGCTCGATCCAGAATTACATCTCGACTATGGGCACGGTCCTGCCTAAGAACCGACTTGAGATAAAGCCTCCTGTCAATGGCAGGGTAGAGAGCGTTTTGGTCAAGGAGGGTGAGGATGTAAAAGTAGGCCAGACTCTTGCTTGGATGAGCTCAACTGAAAGGGCCGCATTACTGGATGCCGCCATGGCTCAAGGGGAGGAAAAATTAAAATACTGGCAGGAGACTTATAAGCCGATAGCACTGTTGTCTCCGATCGACGGAGAAGTAATTGTCGCTACTACCCAGCCGGGCCAGACTGTGACGACTAGCGAGGCGGTGGTGGTGCTTTCGGATAAGCTTATTGTCCGGGCG
>JAHJJA010000086.1 GCA_018822885.1 Candidatus Omnitrophota bacterium | reverse complement strand
CGGGCTCTTAAAATAAAACTCATCAGTCTGAAAACGCATCCGGTTCGGATCATCCAGAGTAGTCTGCGTCTGTATGCAAAGCAGGGCTTCGTGGCTTGGAGCCATCTTGCGAGCCAGGTAGTGCACGTCATTAGTAGCCACGAGCGGTATACCTAATTCTTTTGAGATCTTGATCAGGCCTTCATTTACGATTTTTTGTTCAGGGATGGAATTTGACTGGATCTCCAGATAAAAATTTCCTTTTCCAAAGATATTGAGGTATTCATCGGCTTTTTTTAAAGCGTCATTAAAACGCTTTTCTTCAAGCAAAGACGGGATCTCGCCTTTCAGGCAGGCGCTTAAAGCGATCAAACCGGAGCTATACTTAGTTAAGACTTCTTTATCTACCCTCGGACGGTAATAAAACCCTTCCAGGTATCCAATAGAAACCAGCTTCATAAGGTTTGTGTAACCGGCCTCATCGCGGCAAAGAAGTATAAGGTGGTTTGAGGCCTCGTCGATCCCGGCTGATTTCTTTTCCAGGCGGCTTCCGGGAGCGACATACACCTCGCATCCGATGATCGGCTTGATCCCGGCTTTTTGCGCCTCAAGATAAAATTCAATCGCCCCGAACATGTTGCCATGGTCGGTGATGGCGAGTGAATCCATTTTGTATTCGCTGGCAAGCCTTAAGAGCTCGGGGATTCGGCAGGCTCCGTCAAGAAGGCTGTATTGGGTGTGCAAATGCAGGTGGATAAATTCGGAATGCGCCATTTAGAGAAATCTAAAATAAAAGATAAGAGATCAAAGATAAGACTAATGCTTTATTTTTGATTTTTTATTTTTTATCTTTGATATTAAATTATTCCCACTCTATAGTTGCGGGCGGTTTAGACGAGATATCGTAAACAACGCGGTTTACGCCTTTTACTTCGTTAATTACGCGGTTAGAGATCTTTTCCATTACTTCATAGGGAAGCTTAACCCAGTCAGCGGTCATACCGTCGAAACTGGAGACACAGCGCAGTGCGGCGACATTTTCATAAGTCCGCTCATCTCCCATGATCCCCACGCTTTTTATCGGGAGCAATATCGCGAATGACTGCCAGATCTGTTCATAGAGCCCGGCGTTCCTGATCTCATCAACGACTCTCTTATCGACCTCGCGCAATAGCTCAAGGCGCTCGGGCGTTATCTCCCCTATTATCCTGACCGCCAATCCCGGCCCGGGAAACGGCTGGCGCTGGATTATGGTATCAGGAAGGCCTAACTGCCTGCCTATTGAGCGCACCTCGTCCTTAAACAACTCCCTTAGGGGTTCAATAAGTTTTAAATTCATATGCGCGGGCAACCCGCCGACATTATGATGGCTCTTTATTTTTTTGCTTGGCGCCCCGCTTGGCGAAACCGACTCTATAACATCAGGATAAAGTGTACCCTGCGCAAGATATTTCACTCCCTTTAATTTCTTTGCCTCTTCCTCAAACACCTTGACAAACTCATCACCGATGATCTTTCTTTTCTCCTCGGGATCGGATATTGCTTTCAGGCGGGTCAAGAACCTTTTGCTCCCGTTCACGAAATCAAGGTTAAGGTGGAACATATTCCTGAAGACCTGCTTGACCTGCTGCGGCTCATCTTTTCTAAGCAGGCCGTTGTCAATAAAAATACAACGCAGGTTCTTTCCTATGGCTTTGTGGATCAAAAGCGCCGCCACCGAAGAATCCACTCCACCGCTTAGGCCTAAGACAACCTTATCATTGCCTACTGTTTTCTTTATGCCCTCAATGGATTCCCTGATAAAAGACTCCATTGTCCAGCGCCCAAGACAGCCGCAGATCTTAAACAGGAAATTGCTTAAGATCTTGTTGCCGTGTTCGGTGTGGGTGACTTCCGGATGAAACTGCACCGCGAATATTTTTCTTTTGGGATTAGAGATCGCCGCTATCGGCGAGTTCATAGTGTGCGCCGAAGTGTGAAAACCAACAGGGATCTTTGTAACAAGGTCGCCGTGGCTTGCCCAGCAAGTGAAATTCCCCGGCAGGTGGTTGAATAAATCGCGGTTGTCGTCAATAAAAAGCTCTATCTTGCCGTACTCGCGCTCTTTTGTATGTTTTACCTTACCTCCGAGCATCTCGGTGATCGCCTGCATGCCGTAACAGATACCCAGGATCGGAATACCTAACTTAAAAATACCGGCGTCAGGATAAGGGCTTTTCTTTTCAGTAACCGAAGCAGGCCCTCCTGAAAGAATCAGGCCCTTTGGCTGCATCGCGGCGATTTCTTTAGCCGGGGTGTTATAAGGGATTATCTTAGAGAAAACCTTATTCTCACGCACCCTGCGGGCAATAAGCTGGGTATACTGTGAGCCAAAATCAAGGATCAATATCGTCTGCCTTACTGAAGGAGCGCCGCTTGGCTTCTTCTTTCTGTTCCTGATCCTTTCCTTGATCCTTTTTTTTAATTTATTTTTGATTCTTTTTTGATTCCTTATTTTTGCTCTTTTATTTTTCATTTTACTTTCCCATCCCGACTCTTTGGCCGACCTGGAAGATCTTTCCTTCGGTCTGAATCGAAGGAGCGATGATCACCTCTACGTCATGCATCTCCTTTAAATTTGACGCTCCGAGAGAACCCATGGAGGTCTTTAAGGCGCCCATCAGGTTCTGCGAGCCGTCGTCAACCTTTGCCGGGCCAAAAAGTATATCCTTTAAGGTGCCGGTTGTTCCGACATAAATACGCGTTCCTCTGGGAAGGTTCATATGCGAAGTAGCCATTCCCCAATGATAGCCGCGTCCGGGAGCCTCCATTGCGCGGGCAAAACTTGAGCCGATCATCACAGCGTCAGCCCCTGAAGCAAACGCCTTGCAGATATCCCCTCCCCGGTTCATCCCGCCGTCGGTAATAATAGGTATATATTTGCCCGTTCTCTTAAAATGAAAATCGCGAGCGCCCGCCGCATCCACTGTAGCTGTAACCTGCGGCACACCTATCCCTAAAACCCCTCTGGTAGTGCAAGCTGCTCCCGGCCCTATTCCTATTAATAAACCGGCGGCACCGGTTTCCATAAGCTCTAAGGTTGTCTCGTAGGTAACGCAATTTCCCAAAATAACAGGGATCTTGCTGGATTGGCAGAATTTATACAGGTCAAGGCTCTTGTATTCCTTGGCCACATGCCTCGTAGTCGTAACTGTGGATTGCACCACAAAAATATCCGCTCCCGCGGAACAAGCCAGTTTCAAAAACTTATCCGCGTGCGCAGGGATACAGCTTACCACAGCTGTACCTTTTTGCTATTTTATCTCGCGCACCCTTTTTGAAACCAATTTTTCTTTAATCGGAGTGGTGTAAATCGACTGGATAAGCTCGGTCGCCTTCTGGGGCGTAGCTTTGGAAATCTCCTCTAAGACATCATCCGGATTTTCATAGCGGGTCTGCACCCCGTCTAAATTCAAAACTGCTATCCCGCCCAATTTTGACATTGAAACAGCGAATTTGACGTCTACGACGCCATCCATAGCCGCTGCCAGGATCGGGACCTTGAATTTCTTGCCGTCAATTTGAAAAGCCGCGTCTACCTCATTAGGGTTTACTGTCTGCGCTCCGGGCACCAAAGCAATCTCATCAAAGCCGTAACACCTTCGCGCGCGCCTGCCGATTCCTATCCACTCTGCCATTTTCTACTCCTTAACTAGTTGATATACATAAGGTTAGGTAAACTTGCTCCCGCGGCCTAACCCGTTAAAAATTAGTGATAGATTTTACACCAAACTGCCCTTTCTGTCAACCTTTATTTTGCAACTTGTCTTCCAGCTCCTTTACCCTGTCCTTTAGCTCTACCATCTTCAATTCCCTGCCGACTGCAAGTTTATTAAAACGCTCAAGGTCAGCGATCTTTCTATGAATATCCTCTTCCATCTTTTTCTGTTCGCTGATATCGCGCACAGTCGCTTGCAAAAGCTCCTTTTCTTCTATTTCCATTCTTACCAGTAAAACCGTAGCAAAAAACTCCTCTCCGTTTATCCGCTTATGTTTCCATTCAAAAAAATGCGAACCTTTTTCCAAAGCTATTTTCATCATCTCTTGGGCCTTTTCCGTAGAGAGCCTGCCGTCAGGTTGAAATTCTGGCGATAAATCAGCAGGCCCGCAAGAAGTAAACTCTGCCTCATCCTTACAGGCGAATAGCTTAATGGTCGCGGGGTTCCCGGATAAAAACCCCTTTTCAGGCGTAAGAAGCATAATGGCGTCTTTTGAAGATTCATAAATCGTCTTATACCTAAGCCTGCTTTCTTCAAGAGCATTCCCGGCCAGCCTGCGCTCCTCTTCTACTGCCTTGCGCTCGGTTATATTCCTCAATATCGCCTGTACAGCGACGATTTTTCCGCCTTCTTTCAAAGGGACAGCCCGGAGTTCATAAGGGACAGTGCCACCTGTTTTCTTTACTCCCTCTACTTCAAAAATAGGAATTTTCATACCGGCAAAGACCTTTGGGAAATGAAATGCTATTCTTAAACTTGAGGCCTTAGTCACTACGCCGCTGGTAAAGACGCTTTTCCCAAGCATCTCTTCTATTTTCCAACCGCTCTCCTCTTCGAATTTCTTATTAAGCTCAAGGAAATTACCGCGGGTATCAACAACAGCTATAAGATCCGCCGCGCCATCAAACAGGCCGCGGTATTTTAATTCGCTTTCCCGTAACTCTCCTTCAGCTTTTTTGCGCTCGGTGATATCCCTGAATATTCCCACTAAATGCGGTTTCCCGTTTATATTTATCCTGGCCGTATTTATCCATACCGGGACTCTCTTGCCATCCCTGGTAAGGACAAATGATTCCGACATTACCTTTTCTCCGGCTGCCTGTTTTCTGAACACTTCCATCGTAGCTTCGCGCACGTCTTCAGGATGGAGCTCATCAGCTCGCATGGAACGTATCTCTTGCCTGGCGCGTCCGGTCATCTCCAGGGCCTTTTCATTGCAATCAGTGAGCATTCTCGTTTGCGGGTCCGCGATAAATATAGCATCCTGTAAACCCTCAAAGAGCGTCCTATAACGCTCTTCGTTGAAGCGCAGTATTTCCTCTATCTTTTTTTGCTCGGTGATATCAGTAATAATGTTCGCCAAACATTCCGGCTCCCCTGTCGCCTTTCTTATGCAAAATATGTGCTCCAAAACAGGAACGACTTTACCTTGACACGAAATGATTTTGGACTCGCCTGTCCACTGCCCCTCTTTGAGAACGCTCGGAAGCACCTCTTTCTCCAATCGCTCATGCCACTCTTTCGGATAATAATCCCGGATATTCTTTTTCAATACCTCTTCGGGAATATCTTCCGCGAATATATTTAAAAGGGTATTGTTTAAATAAATGATCTTCCCGTCAAGGGCAGCCATACCAAAACCCTGGCCAGCCCCATCGGCAAATCTTCTGAACATAATGATCTGCCTCTCCGCTTCCCTGCGTTCGGTAATATCTTCTCCGGAGCTAAGAACAGAGGCCACCTTGCCCGAACTGTCCCTTAATACGGTATTATTCCAGGCAATAAGCTTTTCTTTTCCCCCGTTAGCGATAACAAAATTCTCATAATAGCCGAACAGCCCCTCTTCTCCGTTGACCAGCCTGTGAAACTCTAAACCGACTTCCTGGCGCAACCTATCCGGAACGAAATTATCAAACCAATTTTTACCTGTAATCTCCTCTTTTTTATAGCCAAGGATCTCGCAGCCTTTTTCATTGATCTGGCTGACTATTCCCTCATTATCAAGGACCATCATAATGATTGCGGCGGCTTCAAAAT
>JAHJJA010000085.1 GCA_018822885.1 Candidatus Omnitrophota bacterium | reverse complement strand
TTATTGGCAAGAAAGATTGGCATGATTTTATTACTGGTCATGATATTCGCGTTGTTTTTTGCCTGGTTCGTCGCTAAAGGCATTACAAATCCTCTAAGGGTTTTGACAAACGCGGTCCATGAGTTTGGAAAAGGAGTTTTGACAAAAAAGGTAGAAATAAAGACTCGCGATGAATTGGAGGATCTGGCTGTTGCTTTTAATAACATGACCGCCCAGATCAAGGAGGGCCGGGATAAATTACAGCGGCATTACCTCGGTACTATCAGGTCGCTGGCGCAGGCGCTGGAAGCAAAAGACCCTTATACGATGGGCCATTCCGAGCGGGTCACGCACTACGCTTTAGATATCGCAAGGCACATCGGGGTAAGCGAAGAAGACATGAATATCCTGAAAGAGGTATGCCTTTTCCATGATATCGGAAAAATCGGGATACCGGAGAAGATACTTTCAAAAACCGGTCCGCTTACTGAAGAAGAACGCCATGTGATTGAAATGCATCCAAAAATCGGTGAGGATATACTTAAGTTTGTCGAATTCCTAAAACCCGGACTGCCGATAGTGCGCGACCATCATGAGCGCCCGGACGGTAAAGGTTACCCTCACGGATTAAAGGGCAAAGAGATTCCGCTTCTGGCGTCCATAGTGTCTGTCGCTGATGTTTTTGATGCGATAACCACGGATCGGCCTTACCGTAAGGCGCTTCCCAAAGAAGTAGCAATTAAGATTTTAGAAGAGAACAGAGGCACGCAGTTTGACCCGTATGTCGTGGATGTGTTTGTGGGGTATCTGAAAGAAAATAAATAATGGCGGTTTTAGAGGGCACAGAATTCTATATTTCAAAGAGGGCCGGTAAGGCAATGACCGATTACAATATGCTTGCCGACGGAGATAAGATCGCGGTCGCGGTTTCCGGAGGTAAAGATAGCCTGACTTTGCTTAAAGTTTTAAAGGACCGCAAAAGATTTGTCCCTATAAAATATGATCTTATTGCCTTGCATATTGATTTGGGCTACCCTCGCTCTTATGCAAAAACCCTCGAGAAGTATTTTAAGAAGATGGGGATTGAATACCGCATCAAAAGATCCGACGCCCTAAAACAAACAAAGCGTAAGGATATTACCTGCTTTTGGTGCTCCTGGAATCGTAGAAAAGAACTGTTTCAATTGGCGGATAAACTTAAATGCACAAAGGTCGCCCTGGGCCACCATAAGGATGATATTGTTGAAACGATGCTTCTGAACCTGTTTTTTCAGGGGGAGATCTCTGCTATGGCTCCCAGGCAGGAGCTATTCCGTGGCAAGATCACGCTTATCAGGCCGCTTGCATATGTCGAAGAATACATGATCAAGCGTTTCGCGAAGGAAGAGCGGATCCCGCATTCCACCTGTTTGTGCCCGAATTCAGAAATCTCCAACCGCGCGCGCATGGGCAGGATAATCTCTGAGATAAAAAAGGTCTGCCCGGATGTAAAAACAAATATCTTTAGAAGCCTAAAGCGCATAAAACAGGATTATTTGCTTTAAGCTCCCGGGAAATAGTGTTATAATAAACCCATGATTTGGATAATCGGTGTTTTATTTTTAGTCTTAGCGATAGTGATCATCGCGATCATACTTAAGATCTCTTCCCAGGTCAATCTTGCCCTTAACCAGATGAATCAATCCCTGCAGGAAGCCAATAAAGTCATCGGACAGAATCTATCCAGCGCCACAAGCGTTTTCGGTAATGTCAAAGAGCAGCTTGGCAGGCTTGAGGTAACTAACCAGCAGATCATAACTATCAGTAAGGATATTTCGAGCCTTCAGGAATTGCTGCGCGCCCCAAAATTCAGAGGGCAGATGGGCGAGACTTTGCTTGAGAATCTATTGTCTCAAGTTTTACCCCGGGAACATTATGAGATGCAATACCGTTTTAAGAGCGGGGATGCGGTGGATGCGGTGATCCGTCTCGGGGGGCGGCTTGTCTGCGTGGATGCGAAATTCAGCCTGGAAAATTTTCAAAAGATATAGATACGCAGGATGAACCGGCAAAGTCAGCCTTTCGCAAGAGATTCATCCAGGACGTAAAAAACCGCGTGGATGAGATCGCGGCAAAATACATTTTACCTGCGGAAAATACCTATGATTTCGCGCTTATGTATATACCGGCGGAGAATGTCTATTATGAGATCATTATTAAAGAAGATCTTTTTTCCTACGGTATGAATAAAAAAGTAATCCCGGTTTCTCCGAATACTTTTTACGCCTATCTGCAGGTTATTTGCATCGGGTTAAAGGGTTTGAAGATCGAAGAGAACGCGCTGGCGATTTTAAAGAACTTGAGCGCCCTTAACACAGACATAGGGAAATTCAAAGAGGATTTTGATACTTTAGGAGGCCATCTTAATAACGCTGCCACTAAATACGCGGATAGCTCTAAGCGGTTTGATAAATTTTCAGATAGGCTGATCAATATTCAGGAAGCAAAGCAAATAGAAGGAAAGTAAGATTGTGGTTTTAAGTATTCGAGTTGTCCCGAAAGCAAGCAGGAATCTGGTCAAAGAGGAAAAAGGAGCTTTAAAAGTCTATCTTACTAAGCCTGCGCAGGACGGACTTGCAAATGAGCAGCTTATTGATTTGCTTTCAAAACATTTAAATATTAAGAAATACCGGATAGAGATTATTAAAGGTTTTAAGTCTAGGGATAAATTGGTCAAGATAAATGGCTGAAGTCATCCGAGCTTTTAGTTGGAGGATCCACCGCAACATGTCGCTTTCTTGCGGCGATACAAGGGATTCTTTGAAAAGCAGAAAGAATTTCCTGGAGAGCTTTAGGATAGACTACCGGCATTTGGTTTGCGCAAAGCAGGCCCATGGTAGCAATGTAAAATATGTGGGCCAGCAGGAAAAGGGTAGCGGGGCTCTGGATTACGATAGCGCTATCCCCGATACAGATGCCTTTATAACGGATAAGCCGGGGATCCCTTTGGCAGTGTTTACCGCGGATTGCCTCCCTGTGTTTTTGTATGATCCAAAGAATCCGGCCATCGGGCTTGTACACGCGGGATGGCGCAGCACTAGGCAAGAGATCACCGCTAAGACAATAGAGGAGATGATCCGGGAATTTAAGACGGATCCCGAAGATCTTTATGTCGACTTTGGACCGTCCATAAGATGTTGTTGTTATGAGGTAGAGAAGAAGTTTGAGGAATACTTCCCCTTAGGATTGAAGCAGAGGGATGATAAGTATTATCTGGATCTGGTTGAAGTAAACAAAAAGCAGGCGCAAGAAAAGGGCGTAAGGCAAGAGAGGATGTTGGATCTGGGTTTATGCACATCCTGCAGGGGAAATGACTTTTATTCTTTTCGCAAAGAAGGCAAGGATTGCGCAAGGCTGATGTCGGTAATGATGTTAAAATAATATGGCAAGATATTCCCTGGAGTTTATTTTATATAGTCATAATACTTCAAGCAAGATCATAAGTAACTCACTTTCTGATTTTAGCGAAAGCATTGAGATCGCGCCTTATTTAGAAGAAGAGCCGCAAGGAAGCGATTACAGGGTAAGCTTAAAAACAGAAGATCCTACTCTGGTGTTTGATGCCTGCACGCAGTTGGGCAGGATTAAGTCTATTAAAGTTGGGGAGATCGAGTAAGTGTATATCGTCATTTTTATAACCGCATCAAATAAAAAAGAGGCAGATAAGATTGCAAGCGCTCTTATTGAGAAAAAACTTGCTGCTTGCGTGAATATCGTAGAAAAGATAGAGTCTGTTTTCTGGTGGCAGGCTAAGGTCGATCGTTCTAATGAAATGCTTATGGTTGTTAAATCAAAAAAAAGCAAATTCAATAAAATCTTAAAATTAGTGAAATCTTTGCATAGTTATCAAGTTCCGGAGATTATCGCCCTTCCTATTGTCGCCGGCGAGAAATCCTACCTTTCATGGATAGATGACTCCGTCGGGAAATAATATAGATTTTTTTATCGCCTTTTTTGGGGGCATAGTTTTTAGCTTTAGTCCCTGCGTTTATCCGCTTTTGCCGATAAGCGCTGGTTTTATCGGCAGCGTCTCCTCCGGCTCAAAATTAAAAGGGCTTGTTTTAAGCCTGATCTATGTCTTTGGCATCGCGATAACTTATTCGTTGCTGGGGCTGGCGGCTATCTTGAGCGGAAAGATCTTTGGTAGCGTCGCCTCGAGCCCATTTATAAATATAGCCGTAGGAATTCTGATTATCTTTTTCGGCCTTGCAATGCTAGAGGTTTTTACCATAAATCTGCCTCATCATAAGATAATCAAACTTCCCGTGTTTAAGAAGCATGGGTACTTTTCTGTTTTTGTCATCGGCTTGACTTCAGGATTTTTGGTCGCTCCTTGTGTGACACCTGCGTTAGGAAGTATTCTGGCCTATTTGGCTGCTAAAAAAAATTTAGTCTACGGCACGCTGTTATTGTTTAGTTTTGCTTTTGGGATGGGTTTTACCCTGATTCTCGCGGGGACTTTTGCCGGGATATTGGCTAATTTTCCCAAATCAGGCAAATGGATGGAGCATATCAAAAAGGCCTTTGCCTTACTTTTGATAGCGGCTGGAGTCTATTTTATCTTTTCTGCCATACAAAGGATCTAATATGAAAAAAAATCTTGTGTTGTTCACTATCTTATTATTCTGTTTCTGTTTTGTTTATGCCTGCGCCCAGAGTAATCAATCCGAAGGCAATGCGGCTTCGCAGCAAGAACTGGCGCCTGACTTTAAACTTTCTGACCTCCAAGGAAATGAGATACTCTTAAGCAGTTATATAAATAAAAAACCCGTGATCTTGGTTTTCTGGACGACACGCTGCGATTTTTGCCGGGATGCGCTTAGGGTATTAAATGTCCGGTATCCAGAGTTAAGCAAAAACGGCTGGGAGCTTCTGGCTATTGATGCAGGAGACCATCCTGTTGCAGTTGAAAGATTCGTTATGAAATATAATCTTGTCTTTAAGGTCCTTTTGGATAAATTCACTACCGTTGCCAGCGCCTACGGCGTATACGGGGTTCCCACCTATGTGATAATTGATAAAAAAGGTAAGGTCATTTATTTTGGTAACTATCTGGAGATCGAAAAATTCAAGGACCTCGCTTTTAAATAATCATGGAAAAAATCTCTGCTTTGCTGGTTGATTTGTATGAATTGACAATGGGTGAGAGTTATTTCTCCTATAAAAAGAATATTCTGGCTACTTTTGATCTGTTTGTTAGGGCCCTTTCTCAAAACCGCGCCTATCTCGTCTCTTGCGGGTTAGAAGATATTCTAACCCACCTTAAGAAGTTTCGGTTTAGCCAAGATGAGTTGTCCTATTTAAAGAAGCAAAAGCTTTTTTCTCCGGAGTTTCTTAAATATCTAAAAAATCTGCATTTTAGCGGCGATGTCTGGGCGATCCCCGAGGGAGAGGTTTTCTTTGCGAATGAACCGGTGATCCGCGTCACAGCCCCTATAATCGAGGCACAGATAATCGAAAG
>JAHJJA010000084.1 GCA_018822885.1 Candidatus Omnitrophota bacterium | reverse complement strand
GCTGATGAACGCGACAACCTCGGGTTGACCTCGATAATAACGATATGCCCGTTTTTAGGATTCTGGCCAAATTGGATATTCGCTCCTCCACCTGAAATCCCGATGCGCCGGATGATCTTTTTACACAAGTTAACAAAATTAGCGTATTCCTCCGCGGTCAATGTCTGGGCAGGAGCGACCACGATGCTGTCGCCTGTGTGCACGCCCATCGGGTCCACATTTTCCATCGAGGTGATCATGATCACATTATCCGCGCAATCACGCATCACTTAAAACTCGATTTCTTTCCAGCCTAAAACAGACTGCTCAACCAGCACCTGATGCACAGGGCTGATCTCTAATCCCTTGGCCAGTGATTTTTCCAGCTCTTCGTGGTTGTAAACCGTAGCTCCGCCGCTGCCTCCCAAGCAATATGCCGGCCGCAGGATCAAAGGAAAACCTATTCCAAGGCCGATCTCCATCCCCTCTTCTAATGTTGTTGCAATGCCGCTTTTGGGCATATCCACTCCGATTTCAAGCATCGCTTTTTTGAAAAGCTCCCTGTCCTCGGCGCAGGAAATCGCCTCAACCGAGGCACCGATAGACTCGACCCCGTATTTTTTCAATACCCCCTGTTTCATCAGGAAAAATGCCAGGTTTAATCCGGTCTGCCCGCCTAAGGTCGGCAATATGGCGTCCGGCCGCTCTTTTGCGATAATCTTAGTAACCATCTCCACGTTTAGCGGCTCAATATAAGTGACATCAGCCATGCCCGGGTCGGTCATTATCGTCGCCGGATTTGAATTGATCAAAATCGTATAATAACCCTCCTCGCGCAGGGCCTTACAGGCCTGTGAACCGGAATAATCAAACTCGCATGCCTGCCCTATGATTATCGGGCCCGAACCGATCATTAAAACTTTTTTGATATCTTTGCGTCGTGGCATTATTTACTCCTTTTTGTATTTTTCTGCTTCTTATTAATCGGTTGGCTATAACATCTTCACGAATCTCTTAAACACCGGATTCACCTCATCAAGCCCCGGAGACGCAGGTATATACTGCACGCCCAAGAGCTTCAACTTTTTACTCTCAATCTCTTCAACGCTGCGGTCATTCAAATTATGGGCGGTGGCCTTAACTTCTTTTATTTTGCCTAAAGATTCCGTATCCACGACACAAGCATGATTCTGCGCAGTGATCTCGCCCTTATACGACTTGGGGCTATGTATCGGATAATTTACTCCCCGGTGCCCAAGTTTAAGTTTTGTGATCTTCGCCCCCAATGCCAAAGCCAAAACCTGATGGCCTGTGGAAATTCCGAGTATAGGCAGTTTTCCAATCAATCCTTTGATATTCTTTGCGACCTGCGTAAGCCCGCTGTCCTCTTCAGGGCCGTTGGAAATAACTAAACCCTTGGGCCTAAGCCGCAGGATCTCTTTTGCGGGAGTATTAAAGGGCAGAATCATTAAAGATAAACCTAAGGCTTCAAGCTGTTTTAACGCGCTGCTAGTAATTCCTAAATCTAAAACCGCGATTTTTTCACCACCCGCTTTTCCCACATGCTTGATCTTACTGACTGAAACCTTTACCAGACCGCTCTCCGCTTTCTTTTTGCGAAAACTATCTATTTTTGCCAAGAGCTCTTTTGGCTCAAAGCTCGAAGTAGAAATCACCCCAAGCATTTCCCCTTTTTGCCTTAAATGCACGGCCAAGGTCCTGGTATCGACCTCACTAATCACTAAAAGTTTCTGCTCTTTAACAAAATCGTCAAAACTTTGCTTGGCCTGCCAGTTAGAATAAATCCTGGATTTCTCCTTGATCACAAGACCCGATAACCACGCTCCTTTTGACTCGTTAAACTTAGGGGCACAACCGTAATTTCCGATCAGTGGATAGGTAAACACAAGGATTTTGCCTGCATTTGCAGGATCAGTAATCATCTCCTGATAACCTACAACAGCGGTGTTTAGAATGACCTGACCGATTTTTTCGCCTTCAACGCCGGCTCCCTCACCTCTAAAACTCTTACCGTCCTCAAGCATTAAAATTGCTTTCATTCTATTCTCCTGTTTAAGATTTGATTACTTTTTTTACTTCTGCCACAGCCTCATCCACTGTCGATACCTTAATTACACCCGGGATATCCCAGGAATTTAGGCTGATCACCGGGATCCCAAATTGTAAACAATAGGCGATTTCCGAAAGCGTCCCAGCCTCTCCCGGTAAAGCAACCACCACATCCGCACTCTTTACCACAAGGACATTTCTAGCTAAACCAAGCCCGGTAGGGATTGCTATATCTACAAACTCATTAGCATCACTCTTATTATAACCCGGCAAGATGCCCATAGTTAGGCCGCCTTCACCTTTGAATCCTTGACAAACCGCCTTCATTGTTCCACCTAAACCGCCAGATATGAGAATATCAGCCACTTTATGCAGTTTTTTGCCTAAGTTTTGGGCTAATTGCTCCACTTCAGGCGTACACTGTCTTCCACCGATTACACCAACAATTGTTTTTCGCATATTCTAATATTTGCGCCTGGTGGGAATTGAACCCACACATTTAGCTCCGGAGGCTAACGCCCTATCCGTTGGGCCACAGGCGCATTATCTCTAACCTTACACACCTACGAGGTGTGTTTGGGAAGGTTTAAGTGCCGGGGAATATCTCCTTAACCCGTTTACCGTGCTCAAAGATTATCTTCTTCTTAAGGCTGCCGTCTTCACTATATAAAGTCATCTCGCCATGCTCTTTGCCGTCTTTATACGGGCCCTCTTCTTTAAGCTGGCCGCTTTCATAATAGTAATAATGCATGCCGTGGATCTTACCGTTCCTAAAGTCATCTTTTTCTTTGGGATTTCCGTTTGGATAATACCACGCATGAGGCCCATTCTCTAAATCATCATGCCAAACCCCCTCTTCTTTAAGGGCGCCATTATCAAAGTAATATTTGGACTCGCCCTCTCTTTTACCATCCTGATAATTTTCAACTGACTTGATCTCTTTAAACCCGCCATAAAATTTAGCTTCTCCGTGGCGTTTGCCGTTTTTCATGGGAATCTCTGACTTTATCTGTCCGGTTGTATAATACCATCTGAATATTCCGTCATCCCTCCCATTCACGTAATTTCCTTCGCACTCCTTCTCCCCGTTCTTATGGTAACGCACATACTGTCCTTGGCGCATAGAAGCAACCTGCAGGTAATCCGCTAATTTGTTTCCTAACTTATCCGCTTCAAAAAAGTCATCCTGCATCTTCTGCGGTTCATCCAGAGCCTTATAAACTAACCCTCTCAAGAAATAGGCATCGGCTTTTATATTATCAACGCTGCTTTTGGCAAGCGCCTCATCGGCATCACGTAAAGCTTCTTCAAGTTTTCCCATATAAAGATAAATTTTCCCCCGCAGACACAATACCTGCGCAATGCCGTTGGCCAGGTTCTCTTCAGTGATCTTTGTATAGTAATACATTTCTTCCGGGATATTACTCTTTGATTCCTCCTGCTGCTTGGAATAAGCTTCTTTAATCTCTATTATCGCCTTATCACAATCATCAAGTGCCTCCTGATATTTCTTTAAGAATAACAACAATTCTGCCCTATCCTTACGATTATAATCATATGGCACCCCATCAGCATACACCAAGCCATATTTCTCCTTTTCCATTGCCAGGCTTAGATCACGCAGTGCATTATCAAATTGGCCTAATAAACAATACAGGCGGTAACGTGAGCGGTAAAGCCAGCTATCGGCTTTTCCAAACGAAATCGCCTCTGAATAGTTTTCTATTGCCTCCTTATACATTTGTTTATTTTCTAAGGCGCGCGCCTTTGCGCTCAAGGCGTGCTGCTTATTTCTGATCTCTGTTTGTTTTTTATAAAAAAGCTGCTGCAATTTAAAAGCATCGATTTTGCCGTCCTTGCCTGTGCACTCTTTTATAAGCTCCTCTCCTCCGGAGATGCCCTTTGCCTCTTCAATGATCTTTTGTTCCTGCTTCTCTTGGTGCGCCTGCCAAACAGACTCTTTAAGTTGATTAATCTTGTCGAAATCTAAAGTGCCGTCTTCATTTGTAGATTGCTCCAGTATCTTTTTTAATTCCGGGTCTGTTTCAGCCATCTTTTTTAAAGCTTCCTCTTCTCCTTTTTGATATTCCCTAGGAAGCTCACCTGCGCCCTTAAACATCTCTTTTTGCATTTCTTCCCATGTTTTAAACTTTGCCCCCTCGAGAAGTTTCATTTTCTCCGGGGGGATAGGGACATCGAGCTTTATGTCCACCGCTTGTTTTATAGTAAGATATTCCCCCATTCCGGTTTCTTCCTTAAGGGTGATACCGCTCCAGACGTATTTCTTGCTTAAGCTAGACTTGTATACCTTGCACTTTCTGCCCAAGAATTCCTCATCGTTTCCAGAGGGCTTTTCAATATTTGAAAATATATCCCCAAACTCAAACAAACCTGTATCTAGCATATCAAATAAGGACGCGCCCGCAGGGGCATCTTTTACTATTCCCTCTTCTTGAGGGGACCCAATTGATAAATAAAGTTTTTTGCCGTCAAAAAACCGGGAGCCGACTCCATGCAGCCCTCCCATTAAACCAAACTGATAGGGGTTATCTTCCCAGAACATGTTTTTCCCGACGTCAATATAGAGGATAGGTTTTGCTGTTTTTCCTCCGCCCTTAACCTCATAAGTAATAACCGCTGTTTTAAAAGGCGCCTTTATAAAACCCGGCAAAACTGTCTTTGTTTTAGAATCTACTACCTTTTCTATGCTATCTTTCTTAAAAGTAAGCCTGTTCCCCTGCTTTTCAAGGATTATCCCATCTTCTCTTCTTTCAACCAACTCGCCCTTAATCATCTCGCCACCATCAAGATAAACAATTACCTCTTGAGGCGCTTGTTCTGTTGCCGCGACTACCTCTTCAGTCGGCGGGCTATCCGCAGCGATCTCCTCCTGCGCAATTAAGAATCCGGGCAGTAAACTTAGGGCAAGAAAATAAATAAAAACCGCAATTTTAAGCCTTTTCACTTATTCCTCCCTTCTCAATCTCAGCAAGGACAAGCTGCCTATCTTTTACCTTGAACTGCTGAATTGAAAAGCGCTTGAAACTTTTGGTGCCTTTGCGCGATAAAATATCCTGCATATAATTTACGCAACGCTCTTTGCCTGCGCCGCTGCCATAAGTGGTGAACAAAATAACTTCTTTGCCGCTAAGCCCTGTGCACTGCTCAAGATAGGCGTTTATTGCCGGGGCAGGACCGAAAGCCCAAACAGGAGTGCCAAAACAAATCAAGTCGAATGCAGATAAATCAAGCTTAACCGGAGCAATCTTACCCTTCTTGCGCACAATCGCCCTGCGGCACTGGCCCAGAAAAGAATTGGATTCATCAAGCGCCTGCAAATCAATCAGATCAACTGATGATTTTTCCTTTAAGGCTTCGGCTAAAATCTCCGCCACTTTTCTTGTATTGCCGCTGTATGAATAATAGACTATTGCTGTTTTCATTAGTACTCAGTCATTGCGGGGAGCCGATAAAATACGGATTAGCGACGAAGCAATCTAAAATAAACTTAACTGCTGTTCGCTTTTCTCCTGTTTCTCCTCATCCCCAAAAATCGAAATTATCCCGTATTCTCCGTCGAATCCGGCCTTGATATTGACCTTGCCTTTTCGCACGCGCAATACGCCTTCAGCTACTTTTGGCGGTAATCCTTTAAGCAATTCCTCTTTGGAGGCCTTAAGCAAAATATCAAACTCGGTGCCGAATTTTGCCACTAGGGCCTGATACTCCCTCTGAACTGCCGCAGAGGCCTTGCCCACGCCTTTTACCTCAGCAATTATCTCATCAAAAGAAATCAAATTCTTAAAGGGGATCGCGTTAGCCGGAACAAATCCCTCGGGTCGATCAGCCAATTGATCCACGCGGTTCATTACGCCTACCGTCACCGGTTTTCCGCACTTAGAACACTTACCATTATGCGCCAAGGTGTCTTTTGGCGACCACCTGATGCCGCAAAGACGATGCCCGTCATAATGATACTTGCCCTCTTCCGGAAAAAACTCGATTGTGTATAAAAATCTTTTTTTGTCTTTTGTCCTTAAGACTTCGCGGATGGTTTTGTAATCCAGCTCGCAATTAAAAACGTTTGCCTCGCGCCCGATCCTCTGCGGAGAATGAGAATCGCTGTTTGAGATCAAGGTAAATCTATCCAGCGCGCTCAAGCGCCAGTTCATCGCTGGGTCGCTGGATAATCCTGTCTCAAGAGCAAAAATCTTTTGCGTCTCTTTTCCAAAGCAATCCTCGATCTTATCAAAACCGGACATCGAGCCAAACACAGAAAACCAGGGCGTCCAAATATGGCCCGGGACTACCATACAATTCTCATCGATATCAAAGATTATGCGCGCCAGATCCTCTGAGTCTAAACCTAGTATAGGCCGGCCGTCGCTGGCAAGGTTGCCGCAACGGCTTAAATATTCATTAATCTTATCGGTAGTCTTAAAAGATGGGCTAATGACCATATTATGCACACGATAGCCCCTGCCATTCTTGGAATAAATACTGCTGATCTCGGAGGTGAGGATAAAGTAAACATCCTGATATTTATAAAGGCCGTTGCCGCAATCCTCTAAATTATTCTTAAGCTCCTCAAGCCACAGATGATGAGTAAAATCACCCGTTCCCATGAGCGTGATACCTTTAAGCTTGGCCCACTGGGCAAGGTGTTTTACGTCCATATCGCGGCTGGTTGCGCGTGAATATTTTGAGTGGATATGAAAGTCGGCTATAAATTCCATAGTTAAACTAAGAAATTAAAAATAAAAATGAAAAACCATAATTTAAAATTTAAAACAATACTACTTAGAAAATGGATATACTATTTTCCCGAAACAGATAGTATATTCTACCACGCCTTTTAGTTTTTTACCAAGAAACGGAGAGTTTTTTGACTTTGAGAGGATCTTTTCCTTTTGCACTACCCATTCTTTCTTAGGAGAGAAAATTACGATATCCGCTATAGCACCTATGCCCAATGTCCCTCTATCTATCCTCAAGATCCGTGCCGGATTAAGCGCGAACTTCTCCGCTAGGTCCTTCCACTTTAATATCCCCGATTCAATTAATTCGGTTATCGCAGCAGAAAGTTCAGTTTCTAAGCCTATGACTCCGAACTCAGAACGCTCAAACTCAATCTCTTTTTCGTTCTCTGTATGCGGGGCATGATCCGAGGCAATAGCATCGATTGTCCCGTCGGCTAAGCCCTCTTTGACCGCCTTCACATCATCTTTGCCCCGTAAGGGCGGATTCATCTTAAAATTTGTGTCGTAACCCAAAACCGCACTTTCATCCAGCGCAAAATAATGCGGCGCTGTTTCACAAGTTACTTTTAATCCTTCTTTCTTGGCAGCAGCAATTATCCCTACTGATTCTTTACAACTTACATGGGCAATATGCACAACGGCCTTTGTTTTTTGCGCAAGTTCAATATCGCGTTTTACTCTGGCAAATTCCGACTCTTTAGAAACGCCTCTTAGGCCCATCCGAGTAGAAGTAAATCCTAGATTTACCACGCCTCCCGCGGAAAGTTTTCTGTCTTCGCTGTGACAGATCACAACTACTTTTTCTTTAGCCGCCCTTTTAAACGCATCCAGCATAAGCTCATCAGAATCGACAGATACGCCATCGTCGGAGATCGCAATTACCCCTTCTTTTTTAAGCTTAGCAATATCAATAATCTCCTCTCCCTTACGGCCCTTGGTGATCGCCCCGCAGACAAAGACATTGCAAGTGGCGCAATTAGCTACGATGTTTTTAATAAGCTCTACGCTCTCGGTAGAATCAGGGCAGGGTTGTGTATTCGGCATAGCTAAAACCGAAGTCACTCCTCCGGCGAGGGCTGCGCGAGTACCGGTTGCAACAGTTTCCTTATCTTCTCTTCCCGGCTCACGTAAATGAACGTGCATATCTACGAAACCAGGCATTACGATCATTGCGCTTGCATCGATCACAGTTTCGGCTTCTGCCTTTATATCTTTGGCGACTTGCGCGATCTTAGAATCCTCGACTAGAATATCTAAGGCCTCGTCGACCTTATTCGCCGGATCGATTACCCTTCCGTTTTTAATTAGTATTTTCATTCCCGTCCCTTGCCTGCGCTACCAAAAACAACACCGCCATCCTAACTGCAATACCGTTTGTAACCTGCTCCAGGATCACTGAATTCGCCCCGTCGGCGACTTCGCTGGACATCTCTATGCCGCGGTTTATAGGCCCCGGGTGCATCACGATAATATTTTTCTTTGCTTTCTTTAATCTCTCGGAGGTTATGCCGAAATTTTTAAAATATTCAAGCTGCTGCGGAAATGCCTCCCCTGAATCGCGCTCAAACTGCATCCTTAATACATTGACCGCATCGGCATTTATAAGCGCTTCCTCTATATCATGGATTACTACCGCGCCCATCTCTTCTATCGAAGGAGGAATAAGCATTTTCGGGGCACATACTGTGACGCGCGCGCCAAGCTTGGTGAGCCCCCAGATATTAGAGCGCGCCACGCGCGAATGCGCGATATCTCCGACAATTGTGACATTAAGCCCTTCGATCCTGCCTAATTTTTCCTTTAATGTAAAAATATCTAAGAGAGCCTGCGTTGGATGCTCATGCCAGCCGTCTCCGGCGTTGACCACGCTTATATCAACAGAGCGCGCAAGCATAACCGCTGCTCCGGAATAATTATGCCGCATAACAATGATATCTGCTTTAAGCGCTTGGATATTCCTTCCTGTATCAATTAGCGTTTCGCCCTTTTTTACACTTGAGGTTTCGGTAGCGATATTGATTACGTCGGCAGACAATCTCTTGGCAGCCACCTAAAAGAAACCCTGGTGCGGGTTGACGGCTCATAAAATAAATTCACCACAGTCTTGCCGCGAAGAGCGGGAACCTTTTTAATCTCGCGCGAAGACACTTCTTTAAAAGACTCGGCTGTAGTTAAAATCAGCTCCAGCTCTTCCTTAGTCAGATCTTCTAATCCTAATAGGTCCTTACGTGTCCAAATCATTTCTCTACAATCACCGCTTCCTCTTTCCCGTCAACTTCCTGCAGCCTCACCTCAACCGTTTCATTCTTGGCAGTGGGAATGTTTTTGCCGGCGTAATCAGCGCGTATGGGCAACTCCCTGTGGCCCCGGTCCACTAAAACCGCAAGCTGGATTGTATTCGGCCTGCCAAAATCAATCAGCGCATCTAACGCCGCGCGGATCGTCCTGCCGGTGTACAGGACATCGTCCACCAAAACCACGTTTTTGCCTTCGATATCAAAATAGATCTCGGTCTTATGCACTACCGGCTGGGAAGCGATCAAGGTGAGGTCATCACGATACAATGTTATATCCAGGTTGCCGACCAGGACATCCTTACCCTCTATCTTTTTAATACACTCCGCCAAACGGCTGGCAAGGTAAACCCCGCGGTTCCTTATACCGATGAGGCACACTTCTTCTGTGCCCTTATTTTTTTCCAGGATCTCATGCGCAATGCGCATAAGCGCGCGCCCAATCGCTTCCTGGTCAAGTATCTTAGCTTTTTCTTTCATAAAACACCTCTTAAGAAAACAGCCCAACCGCTTCTTTGCTTGCGATTGGGCTGATGTTTTTCGGGAATATTTGACTTCATTTTTCCACCTTGCCGGCCTCTCATGGGCCGAGTTTAAAGGTTTAACGTTAAATAACTATACCACTTGAACCCCTACTTGTCAACCTGAATCTCAAAGCCAGTTTAAGACCCGGTCTTGACTTTCTATCCCAATGTTAAGACCGGGTCTTGATGCAGGATCTTGAAACTATCATACCCCTGATTTTATTAACGCCTGTTGCTTATTATTACGTTGACTATATTACTTTCCCCGTCTTTATTCACAACCCTTAACGCGTATTCACCCTTCCGGAGATCGCTGATACGACAATATATCGTGCTGTTATTCCAAGACCTAATACTGGGGTGATAGGATCTTTTCTTCCCGGAAACAGTGTCTAATTCTACATATGTACTTCCCTTGTCAAAATAAGGGCCGAAGTTTTCCCCTTTTATTATCAAATAACTCCCTGATATCCGCCTTGAAGCGATCTTAGGAGTCAATGCAGGCAGACTGGTATTTCTGCTTAATACCTTCTGTTTTATTGCCCTGCCGCCATAAGGGACATATGTTAAAGCCATGTTATCCACACGGCAATAGATCCACGCCCCCTGCCAGGGATTAAGTGCATCAACCGTCTCATAAACCCCATCCTGCGTTGACCAGGCCCAGGCGCAAGGATAGATCCAGCCAGCATAATTAGCATTGTCAAAATTCCTGGTTTTGCCTCCGTAAACAAAAGACATATTATTTAACGGCAAGGTGTAATTAAAAGGGTTGCCGATCAAGTTCCATCCCGCGCGCAGATTGATTGTGCGCTCTTGATTATTAGGCTGCCCGACCACACCGATTGAACCGGCCTTATGGACATAAAGCCAGTAGCCCCTGGCCATCTCTATACTGCTCGCGGTGTTAAGACGCTGGACGGCAGCATCGAACTGCCAAAAGAAACCGCTCCCAACGGGATTTATATCAACAAAAACAACCCTCGGATCGGTAGTAGACAGGCTTGCCGGCACCGAAACAAGATGCCAGCCTGTAGAGAAAAACGGGGATTGAAAGGTATTTTCAGCCACCTTGCTATCAAGCGTGTTATAGAATTCAGTCAAGGCGCCAAAAATCTGCTTGGGATTCCTATCCGCGTCGACTACGCCGAAATACTCTTCATTAGCTACGCCATCCGGATGGCCGTTCCATAAAACCAGGCCCTCCTGGTTGTATTCATCGTAACTGGTGTCATCGTCGGCATTGCCTAAAATGTTGTCCGGCCCGTCATAATCCACTAAATCCCCCATGCCAGCGTTAAAATTTCCTACTTTCCAAATCTCATCATTAAACTCATGTACCAGGCCTCCCACGCATAAATTATCTGTGCCGAAGATATTCAAGTTCGGCTCTATATGGTTCCAGATCCCGGCCACATGATCCCGCTGCCGCACCTCATCAATAACTCCCTGACAAGAAGCCGCTTTGCCGGTCCCGGGGATCTCGGAATAACTGGTGGTAAAAAATGAATCAGTGCCCATTTCGCTAAAATAAAATGGCTTGGAAGTAGTAGTTCTCCATATCGTAAAATATGGATCGTATCCCGAGGCTTCCCTCTGGTAAATATTTAAGCCCCAGATATCGACGTTGGGCGCGGCAGTCAATATCTGCGCAAGATAATCAAAATTATTCCCCAGTGAACTCGAGACAGGATGCATGCTATCCAACGCTTTTATCCCCTGGGCTGCCCGCTCTACGCCATTAGCCGCATCCAAAGTGCTTGCAAAACCATGAAAGTTATTAACTGAAGCCAAATTCCACTCATTACCCAGACACCACATCAGCACCGTCGGATGATCTTTATACTGGCGAACAATCTTTTTATATTTGACTTCCCCGCCGGGAACTCCAAGGGCAGGATCATAGGCGTAGTAAATATCATCCAGATAAAACGTCCTTGCGCCGTTTGCCTTCTCAACAGTAAAACCGAACCCGCCCCTAATATTGGAGAGGTCCTTTGTTGAAAGGTTAATGGAAAACTCCTGCCACTGACTGGTTAATACTAGCGGCCCGACTTCGGCATGCGCGGTATCGGTCCCGCTTATCCCTATGAATACCTTATTTATTATTTCGCCGCCGGATGCGCCTTTTGCCTTAAATACTAATTTATTATACGGCCTTAAATCATAGCCGTCGTAAGCTCCCCAGTTGTTGTCGGGATACTGCCAAAAGATCCCTGCCCAGTTGTTCGCGCTGCTAGTGGCGGAATAAGTAATTTTTATAGAAGACTCACTGTCGCGCCTTGTTTCCTCTTGATAGGCCAGGTCTCCGGCATCTCCCATCCACCCGGTAGGAAGATAATGATTGTAGACGGCGCCGGTATTGCTAAAAACATCGAAGCGCAGGTCATCGATATCCTCACGGCTATTGCCAGCGCATAAGATCACCATGATTCCATTGCGGTAAAATTCATCCAGCACAGATTCAAGCACGCCTTCATTGCCCGCAAAATCAGAATAAAGCCGCACTGTATTGACATTCATATTCTTCATTAATGCAATATCCGAAAGGTAATCGCCGTGCTGGGACTCTTTCCAGTATTGCAAAATATCTTGGCCTTGAGGAACGCGGCCTGACCAGTTGTGAAAAAAACCATATGGAATATTTTCGGATGTATTCAAAGGATTTGGGCCTTGGACAGGGGCACGACTCGCAGGAGACCAGGTAACGCCTTTAATTATGTAGAAATTATCCGGATCAGCCAAGGAATTATCGCTCAAACGCTTTTTTACGATCAAATGATTCCCGCGCACCGCAACCTCACTTGGGCTTGCGGGTACAGCCGCAAACATCTCATTCATGCTAAACATGCAGGCAGCAATTAAAATGGCAAAAATCAGTTTTTTCATTTTTCTCCCCTTCTTGGCATAAAAAAATCCGGACCGACCCTTTTGTCAATCCGGTAAAACAGGTTCTTGATCACCTCCATAATCAAGAACGACAGGTACTTACATCTCTGTAATAAAGCAATAAAGTATACCTTATATAT
>JAHJJA010000083.1 GCA_018822885.1 Candidatus Omnitrophota bacterium | reverse complement strand
TTATTGGCAGTGGTTTGGATGATGCAGGGTAATCCGATAGGATTTCAACATCTGCCGGCAGCACAGGGCGCGGTAGATGTGGTAGTCAACAATCATGTGCATCCGCGCCTCTTTCCGCACATAACCGGATTAAACAATATCGCCTTTTTATCCGGCGTGCTTCTGCTTTTTGCCGGAGTGGAGGTACATGCCGTATCCGCCAATAGGATGGCACGGCCGCAAGTGCAGTATCCCTTAGCTTTGCTTCTTACTTCTGTGATCGTGTTTGTTCTTTTTACTTTAGGCGCATTTGCCATAGCCGCGATCATGCCGTATAATGATATCAATGTCGAATCAGGGCTCCTTCAGACCTTCCAAAAAGTCTTTGACCAGATAAAAATGCCTTGGGGTGTTTCATTAGTGGGTATTTTAGTGATGTTTGGAGCGCTGGCTAGCGTAGCTTCATGGATTGTCGGTCCTAGCCGCGGCCTCCTGAAAACTGCCCAGGACGGTTTACTGCCTGCTTTTTGGGCCAAGACGAATGCGCAGGGCATTCAAGTCAATATCCTTTTAGTACAGGCATTCATTGTTACCTTTCTTTCCGGTATCTATTTTATCACTAAGAATGTCAGCGTGGCCTTTTTTCTGATCAGCGCGATGACCATCACGCTTTATCTGATCATGTACGGCCTGATGTATGCTGCCGGTATTTATTTGCGGTATAAGCGTTCGGATATGGTACGCAAATTTCGCGTCCCCGGAGGGATGTTTGGGATGTGGTTTGTGGGACTGGTAGGGATAGCAGGAGTGCTTTTTTCTTTTATTGTCGCTTTCTTTCCGCCGTCGCAGCTGCCGGTGGGCAATCCGATGCAGTATGTGCTTTTGGTGGTTGGCGGGACAGTTATTTTTAGCGCGATAGCGTTTTTTATCAAAGGTTCGGCTGTTGCAAAAAAATAGAAAAAAATAGGGACAGCGACTATTTTTCAGGGCGCGGTGCATTTTAAGTTATTTAATTAGAGAGCAGCTTTATCCAAACATAAGGAGGCGCATATGTCGGCAATCAAAGAAATAACCGCTGAACAATTAAATCCACAGGAGTTTATCAAGGAAAAAGCTGAGGAGATCTCTCGAGTAGTGGGAAGCGGTATGGCTATTAATGCCCTTTCAGGAGGAGTAGATTCTTCCGCAGTGACTATGCTTGGGCATAAAGCGCTTGGGGAAAGGCTTAAGACCTATTTTATTGACAATGGGATTATGCGCGAAGGCGAGCCGCAGCAGATTGCCTCGATTTTTAAGAAACTGGGAGTAAATGTTGAGATCGTAAATGCGCAGGATGAGTTTTTCAGCGCGCTAAAGGGTATTGTTGATCCGGAAGAAAAACGCGAGGCGATTACCCAAACTTTTTACAAAAAAGTCTTCGGTAAACTTGTTAGGGAAAACCAGTCAAAATTTCTTTTACAAGGAACGATCCTTACCGATGTAGATGAAACTGTCGCCGGAATCAAGCGTCAGCATAATGTGTTTGAGCAATTAGGTATTGATCCGCAGCAAGCCTTTGGTTACAAGATTATTGAACCGTTGGTTCAGCTGCGTAAAGACGGAGTAAGGAAGGTCGCGGAAGCGTCGGGGTTACCATCTTCCATATATAACCGTATGCCTTTTCCCGGACCGGCACTAGCAGCGCGTGTTATCGGAGAAGTCACTTCTGAAAAGATAGCTATTGTGCGTAAGGCAACGATTATCGTAGAAGAAGAGCTTGTTTCAACAAAAGCCTTTCAGTATCTGGCAATTTTACATCAGGACAGGGTCACTGGAATGCGCCAGGGCAAAAGGGATTTTGGTATGCAAATCGAAATCCGCTGCTGGGATAGCATTGATGCGCGGCAGGCAAGGCCTACACGGCTCGGTTTTGATGCGCTAGATAAGCTTGCAAGCCGTATTACTTCTGAAGTGCCGGGAGTTGTCAGTGTTACCTACAATATTTCTACTAAACCGCCTTCTACTATGGAGGCAATATAAAGTCAAGATAACGTCGTTGTTTCGGGTGGGCGTTTTTTGTGATCAGCCCTCTCAAAGGTTTCCGACAATTGAGCGCCGGGGTTTTCTCTGGCTGATTGACAATGTATTAATTGATGGTATACTTACTCGTAGTCAATACGAGTTTAGAGGCTTTCGCCCGCAAGGAGAGGATATCTAACCTTGCGGGTTTTTTTTACGGAGAAACAATGGCTTTAATTAGTCTACAGGAGATCAGTTTAAAGTTTAGCGGTCCTCTTATTTTTGACCGCTTGAACCTGCAGTTGGAGCCGGGGGAGAGGGTTGCTTTATTGGGCCGCAACGGCGCGGGGAAAACCACTTTGATGAAGGTCATGGCAGGCCAGCTTACGGTTGATGAGGGCTTGGTGATTCGTCAAAAAGGGGTCCAGATCACCCATTTGCCCCAGGAAGTTCCGGTTGATATGAAGGGGGATGTTTTTGATATTGTTCTTTCCGGGCTGGGGGAGCGTGCCAATCTCTTGAGCCGTTATCATCACCTTACCCAGCGTCTCCATACCGAACACTCAGCCGAACTTCTAAGTCAGCTGGATACCTTACAGGCTGAATTAGACCATACCGGAAGCTGGGATGTTAACGCCCAGGTTGAATATGTTATTGCTCAGATGAAGCTTGATGCGGGAAGCGACTTTCATTCTTTGTCCGGTGGCCAGAAACGCCGGGTGCTTTTAGCCCGGGCATTGGCGATCAAACCCGATGTTCTGCTCCTGGATGAACCTACTAACCATTTAGATATTGATTCTATCAATTGGCTGGAGGGGTTTCTGCGTGATTATCCGGGTACGGTTTTCTTTGTTACACATGATAGGATGTTTATGACGCATCTGGCTACCAGGATCGTAGAGCTTGACCGCGGCAGTATTTATAGCTGGACATGTGATTATACGACATTTCTGCAGCGTAAACAGGCGGCATTGGATATTGAGGAAGCACAGTGGAATCATTTTGATAAGAAATTAGCCGAGGAAGAGGTGTGGATCAGGCAGGGCGTGAAGGCCAGGAGATGCCGTAATGAAGGGCGGGTTAAAGCGCTCGAGCGCTTGAGGCAGGAAAAGAAAGCCCAGCGTAAGCAGGAGGGCCGGGTGCGTATGCGCGCGCAAAAATCCATTCTCTCGGGGCACAAGGTGATCAAGGCGTTCCAGCTTGGCCTTAGCTATGGGGATAAATGTGTGATCCGTGATTTTTCTACCCAAATCATGCGGCAGGATAAAATCGGGGTGATCGGGCCCAATGGCAGCGGTAAGACCACGCTTTTGCGTGTTTTGCTGGGGAAGCTTGCTCCGGAGAGAGGAAAAGTAACTCCGGGAACTAATTTGGAGATCGCTTATTATGACCAGTTGCGTGAGCAGCTTGATGAAGAAAAGACTGTGGCCGAAAACTTAAACGGCACCAGCGAAACCATCATTATTAACGGCAAGCCTAAACATATTCTGGGGTATTTGCAGGATTTTCTTTTTGCCCCTGATCGCAGCCGCACGCAGGTCAAGGTCCTATCCGGGGGAGAGCGTAACCGCCTGTTTTTGGCCCGGCTGTTTTCTAAACCATCTAATGTGCTGGTGATGGATGAGCCTACCAATGACCTGGATATAGAGACCCTGGAACTTCTGGAAGAATTACTGCTTGAGTATTCCGGCACTCTGCTTTTGGTCAGTCACGACCGGGAATTTTTGAATAATGTGGTTACCTCGACCTTTGCCTTGGAAGGCGGCGGGATAATCAAAGAATATCCCGGAGGTTATGATGATTGGTTAAGCCAGCGCCAGGTAGTATTACCGCCTGAATTAGTAAAGAACAAGGTAAAAAAAGAGCCGATAATAAAAGAAAAACCCGTTATCCGGCGCAAGCTGACTTTTAAAGAGCGGCGGGAGCTTGAGGGTCTTCCTGTAGAAATTGAAAAACTGGAAGAGGAACAGCAAGGGTTTTATCGCCAGCTGACAGATTACGCCTTTTACCAGAGAGCGCCAAAAGAGGTTAACCTCGCTAAAACCAGGTCTGAAGAACTTTCGGAAGAGCTTCAGAAAGCCTACCAGCGATGGGAACATTTAGAGAAATTGTCTCTTTAGAAATACTTTTATATGAAAGATATTACTGACCCCCATCTAATTTATTCCACTGATAATGGCTCAATCTGCCCTGATTGTTCTAAGCCGATCAAGGAGTGCATCTGCCGTGAAATAAGAAGGAACGTTTTGCCTAAAACTAGCGGTAAAGTGAAGATATGCCATGAAACCGCGGGTAGAAAAAATAAAGGCGTGACCATAATCTATGGTCTGCCTTTAAGCCAAGATCAGCTTGAGAAGTTGGCTAAGAAATTAAAGAGCACTTTTGGAACAGGCGGAGCCGTAAAAGATTACACGATTGAGCTGCAGGGCGACCAGCGCGAAAAAGTCGCAGTTGAATTACGCAGGTTGGGTTATTCGGATTAAAAAGGAATAAAACCACAGAGAAAAGGAGTAAGATGAGAAAGCTAATCAGACGTAAGAGTGTTTCGGAGCCAACAGATTTAGTTTTACCGCAGGCCGAGACGGATTTAGCGGTTTTGGTCAATAAGATGTATGAGCAGCTAGTTGCCTTAGAGAAGAAAGTGGATACTTTGATCAGCCGGTCTTCGGATCGCCTTCAGGATGGCAATCGTTTCCAGAGGCCCGGTCAGAGTTTTAGTCGTCATGATCGCTCCGGAGGCGCAAGGCATAATGATCGGCCCAGGGAAAGGAATTTTACGAAGGCGGTTTGTTCGGAGTGCGGTAGAGAGTGTGAACTTCCTTTTAAACCTACCGGAGATCGTCCGGTATATTGTAAGGATTGTTTTTCAGCGCGTAATGATTCCGGGCCATTCAAAGGAAAATCCGGCAATAGATCAAGAGAAGAAAATTTTACTCGCGAGCGAAAATTTGATAATCGGAGTGAAACAAAAGGCCCGAGATCCGACAGAAAGAGAGGCTCATTTCTTAGAAGACGAAAAGAGCGCTTTTAATTATAGTTAAAAAAGGGAAGCAGACAGAGGAGATCCAGGTGTTAGCCACAGAAAAAGCCTTATATAAGAACGTATTGTGTGTTTATCCTTCTAAGAAAGGGGCTCCGGAGAGAAAATATTGTCCTCCTATCGGGTTGGAATATATTGCCGCTGCCCTGGGCAGCTTAGTCGAGAAAATCACGCTGATTGATATGAGGTTTGAGCCGAATCTGGATAAATATTTTAACAACAACTCATTGGATTTAGTCTGTGTGTCTATATGCTGGGATTTTCAGCTGGATGCCGCCCTGGATATTATTTCCCGTATTCCCGCTGATGTTAAGGTTGTTGTGGGAGGCAGATACGCTACGACTTATGTGGCAGAATTATTTGCCGCGGCGGAGCATATAGATATTATTGTCAGGGGAGACGGAGAGGAGATTGTGCGGGATATATCCTTGGGGTTGCCTCTTTCGGACATCCCGGGGATTTCCTATCGTAAAGATAACAGCATTATCCATAACAAATCCCGCGACCTTAGTTTATTAAACGATAAGATTTATCCTGACAGAAAGTTGAGGCGGGTTAACTATAGGCTTTTGTATAAAAATATAGATCTTGGCTTCGGCATGGATTTTATTTCTACTTCCAGAGGATGCCCATATCATTGTAAGTTCTGCACCTTTACTAACAATCCTTTAGGCCAGAAGAGAAATTGGAGCGCCAGGTCAGCGGCCTCTGTAGTGGAAGAGTTAAAGTCCATTGATGCGGAGTTTATCTTTGTCGTGGATGACAATTTCGCCGTAGATATGAAAAGGGTGGAAGAGATTTGTGATTTGATCATTGCCGAGGGGATAAAAAAGACGTTTGCGGTTTCCCTAAGGCTGGATATTTATAAGTACCCGAAGGTTTTAAGAAAAATGTTTGCAGCAGGCTTTAAGATATTATCAATAGGCATTGAGTCTGCTCAGGATAAGACGTTAAAGGCCATGGAAAAAGGTTTTGATACGGCTTTGGCTGAGAAGGCATTCGCCGAAATATCTAAAATAAATTTTTATATTCATGGCTATTTTATTGTCGGGTGCATAGGAGAGAGCGAATGTGAAATGCTGGCTATCGCCCCCTTTGCCAGGAAACTTGGGTTGGACTCTATCAGCCTCAGCCTGTTAAGGACGGAGAAATATTCACCTTTAAATGAAGTTATTACTACGTCTAGGGGGTATCATGTAGGCTGCAATGATATGGTATATTCCGAGGATTGCTCTTTAGAAAAACTTAAAGGAATCAGGCACCTTATAAGCAAAAGCTACTATGATTTTTCTACTATGCTAAGAATAGCAAAGAAG
>JAHJJA010000010.1 GCA_018822885.1 Candidatus Omnitrophota bacterium | reverse complement strand
CTTTTGGTTTCCTTAAACCAAACAAGCCTTTACCTATTATAAGGAGAGTATCTTTTTTCTCTTTTTTAAATTTTATTCCTAATTTAGCAAACGCGCCAAGCGTTTCCAGGCAGTCTTTATTGGAGGGAAAATTATTGATCCTTGTGAGTCCGCTAGAAAGTGAGCTAAGGATTATTGCGCGGTGAGATATAGATTTATCGCCGGAAAGATTGATCTGCCCCTTAAGAGAAGAAACGCTCCTGACTACAAAAGGGGTCATTTTGCCTTTTGCCGGACATTATCGCCTTCGCTGATCCTGCCCGCAAGATCATCGGAAACAAAGCCGGCTGCAGCCATTGAATCGTGTACTTTTTCTACTTTGATATCGCCTATGTAGCTATTATTTCTGTATACGGAAAATATATCCCCGATACCAACCCCGTCTTTTTGGCCGAGATTAATAACAGCAAAATTATATTCTTTATTTACCACTAACACCTTTCCTTCAAGAATTGATATGTTCGTTGCGCCTGCTTCTTCAGCCGCTGCCGACTGCGTCTTTGGCTCTGCCTTAACTTCCTCTTTCTTCACCTTTTTCTTTGCTTTCTTTGCCTTCTTCGCAGGCTTCTCTTTCTTGGCTTTTTCTTCCGGAGCCTGCTCCGCTGCAGTTTCTGGGCTGACTACGATCTTGCCTAATTCAACTGCCTGTGTCTTTTTTTCAAGTTCCCCGAGCTTCGCCTCTAACCTGATCTTCTGCGACACTAATTCCTGAAGCTGGGCGCGATTCCTCTTCATTTCAGCCTGCGCCTGATCAAATTTATTCTCTAAGTCAACCCTCGCCGCTTTTTGCTGCTCCAGGTCAGACTTTAATTGCCCCATCTGACTTAAGGCTTCCTGGCGCGCGGCTTTTTCCTGACTCAAGTCCTTAGTCAAAATTTCCATATTATTCTTTGATTCCTGATATTTTACCTGTAATTCCGAAATGACCTTTTTTGATTCATCGAGCTTTGCCTCGCTTATCCTTTGCTTTGTGCTTATCTCTTCAAGTTTATCCTGAAGTTCCAAGTTCTTCTTGCGCTCGATCTGAAAAAGATAAAAGCCTCCGCCGGCCAAGATAATAGCGATAATTATTAATACGATTAAAATAATTACCGGCGCCTTAGCTTTTTCAGTCATTTTTACCCTCCATTGGTATTTGACCCTTTTCTTGTTGCTATTATATAATAGCGGCTAAACATAAATCAAGCTTTATTTGCCCCCCAAATCCCTAAAATAACCGATTGTCGTATTTAAGCCTTCTTCTAACTCTATAAGAGGCTTCCATTTAAGCAATTTCTTAGCCAGCAAGATATCGGGTTGGCGCTGGCGGGGGTCATCCTGAGGAAGCGGCTTATAAACGATCTTACTTTTTGTGCCGGTTTGCTTGATCAATAATTTAGCAAGCTGCATAATAGTAAACTCATTGGGATTGCCTAAATTCACAGGATCGTTTGTCTTAGCAAACAAAAGCCTGAATATCCCTTCTACCAGATCGCTTACATAACAAAAGCTTCTTGTCTGTCTACCTTTACCGTAAACCGTTAATGGTTTATTATTTAAAGCCTGATAAATAAAATTCGGCACAACGCGCCCGTCATGCATCCTCATTCTCGGGCCGTAAGTATTGAAAATACGCACGATCCGCGTATCCACTTTATGCATCCTATGATAAGCCATGGTGATTGCCTCGGAAAAGCGCTTAGCCTCATCGTAACAACCTCGCACGCCGACAGGATTTACATGCCCCCAGTAACTCTCCGGCTGGGGATGCACCAATGGATCACCATACACCTCTGAAGTAGAAGCCAGCATAAACCTTGCCTTCTTTTCCTTGGCAAGCCCCAGCACATTATGCGTACCAAGGGAACCTACCTTTAACGTCGGTATAGGAAATTTCAAATAATCATCGGGTGAGGCAGGAGAAGCAAAATGCATCACAAAATGAACATCCTCTCCTAAGTCAATAAATTTACTCACATTATGCTCGATAAACCTGAAATTATTATCATTCATGAGATGCTTTATATTATCCATGGAGCCGGTGATAAGATTATCCATACAAAGCACTTTGAAACCTTCCGCAACAAAACGATCACACAAATGCGATCCTATAAAGCCTGCCCCGCCGGTTATCAAAACTGTCTTCTTATCCATTTTTCTTGAAATACTCCAATGTGATTTTTAAGCCCTCGGTAAAATCGATCTCCGGGCAAAACTT
Source organism: Candidatus Omnitrophota bacterium (assembly GCA_018822885.1). GTDB lineage: Bacteria > Omnitrophota > Gorgyraeia > Gygaellales > Profunditerraquicolaceae > JAHJJA01. The sequence continues at coordinate 1,298 of JAHJJA010000010.1, read as the reverse complement.
AAGGGCCTTCCTTGATTTTGTCAGGTCCGCAAGAGTCCTAAAAACATCGCCGGCCCTCGGCTTTAGAAAAAGAGGCTTTATGTTCTTACCCATTAATCTGTTTAAAATAGCCACAAGCGACAGGACCGTATAATCCCTTCCGCTTGCCACATTAAAAACCTCTCCCTTTAAACCCTTCTTCTGCGAAGCTAGTATGTTGGCCTGGACTACGTTTTTTACAAATGTGAAATCGCGCGATTGCTTTCCGGTGCCGAAGATAGGCGGATGTTCATCCCTTAGCATACAGGTTATGAATTTAGGAATGACCACCGCATATTCATCGTCAACTGCCTGACGCGGGCCAAAAACATTAAAATAGCGTAATGACGCCGTCGGTAAGCCGTAATGCTGGCTAAATATCCTGCAATAATGCTCTCCGGTCAACTTGCTTAAAGCATACGGAGAGATCAATTCCGGAAGGAAAAATTCCTTTTCGGGGAATCTATCCACATCCCCGTAAATAGAACTTGAAGAAGCTAAAACAAAAGACCTGACTCTATTCTTTAAAGCCGCCTCAAGCATATTCAGGGTTCCGTCGATATTTACATCATTATAATCATGCGGCCTCTCCAAAGACTTAGGTACGCTTCTTAATGCCGCCTGATGCAGAACGAAATCAATTCCTTTTGTCGCCTTGACGCAAGTATCAATATTACGGATATCTCCTTTGACTAACTCAAAATTGCTTTTACGCTTTATTTCTTTTGTAAAGACGAGGTTTGACATTTTACCGCTGGAAAAATTATCCAATACGCGCACAAAATCCCCTTTTTTAAGCAGGGTCTCGGTTATATGCGAACCTATAAATCCGGCACCTCCGGTGACTAAAAACTTCCTCATAACTTGACCACCTTTCTATCAACGATATCTTTATATATATTACGGGTATCAAAAATCAGCTTGGCGTTTTTTAGCAAAAATTTATAGTCAACGGCAGAATGATCTGTCGCGATGATCACACAGTCAAAATCTTTTAGCGTCTTCTCGCTTTTTATGTCCGTAGATTTCAGGTTAAAATGATTAAACTTTAAGTACGGAATAATGGGGTCATGATAAGCGACATTAATATTTTTCTTCTGCAGGATATCGATGATATCAAGGCTGGGCGATTGACGCAGGTCCTTAATATCTCTTTTATAAGTCACCCCTATTACTAAGATCTTGGCTTTTTTTAATTTAATATCCATTCCCTTTAAAGTCGCTCTAACGCGCTTAACCACATATTCAGGCATATAATGGATCATATCGGAAGCAAGCTT
>JAHJJA010000082.1 GCA_018822885.1 Candidatus Omnitrophota bacterium | reverse complement strand
GGAATGCAAATACTATCGTTGCCCACGCTCCATAATGCATCAATTGCGCTATTACTGTAAATGTCCACTTAAGCATCCAATAGTTAGCAAAAGCTCCGATGAATAAAGTAATACCAAAGAATACCCAAAAAGGCAAAACCGCTGTATTTTCATTGGATTTGCTTAAGGGATCTAGATAATCCTTCTTTATGCTATCGTTGCCCATTGAATTAAGCCTATCTAAACATTTAGTTATTAAGAACATCGACAAGGTAAATACGGCTGACAAACCCAAAGAACCGATTATTTCTGAGCCACTACAAACCACCGCGCTAAGCTTAACGCCGAAAACACCACTTAAGATAGCAGGGACAAAATTCAATAACACCGCAGTGACTAAAACTAAAATAGGCATCCAGAGGCCAATAAAGAATGCCCAAACCGGCTTATCTTTATAGACAAAGTTCCAAAGTATTCTGGGCTTGATTTTAGTCAACACCTCTTCTTCCCTTAACTTTTTCAGTCCTTTCGCAAGCTCCTCATCTGCCCTCTTCTTTAATTTATCTTTTTCTTCAGCGGGTATCGTTTGTTTATCTATCTCCGCCTTCTGGGCTTTAGCTGCCTTATTTAATGGCTCTATGCATATATTAAATAAACTCATGAATTCTTGGATTTTCCCTATTGTCTTAAATATATACCGAAGGTCTTCAAAGATTATCTTTTGATTCTTAGTAGTGGCTTTCATACTCTTCATAAAATCAAGGATTTTATCTCTTTGAATGAGCAAATTCTTTCTTAAATCTGCCTTAGTTACACCGCCCATCAGGTCATGTAGTAATGAATAAGTAAGGTAATACCTTACGGCTCCGGCATCTGCGCGAAAATACTTCCCTACTTCATCTTCCACGATTTCAATCAACATAATTGAAAGCAAGGGATTTCCTTTAAGAAAATTTTCAATTGCATTCCTATCGGCTGCTTCGGAATATTTCAGCCATCTTAAGAATGCTCTCAAATCTGCACCTTGTCCTGGCAAATCTTTTAAAGCGTCAAAATCGAGGTTAATCTTATCGAAATAAAAACCCCAACCCCTTAAGATTCTTTTTACTGCATCACGTTTTTGATCTGAATTTCCATATAGCTGATTTTGTAATTTTGATATCAATCCGCTAAGCAAATTATCCATAACTTTTGTTTTAGCCAACGCTTTTTCGCCTTTGGTCAAAGTAGTGCTTGTCTTAATTTTATCAAGCTCTGTAATAGTAGCATCTATTTGATTATTCAAATCGAGGACATCTCCCTCATTCAGTAAGCCAATGCCTTTCCAGTGATTCAATTCAACCTTTATTACTCCTAGATTATCCAAAAGCTGTTTATGCAACTCATCGGAATTCTTAATTTTCCCAGTTTTACCCAAACCTTTATACCTATTCTGCGCACGCTTCAATGCGGCATAACCGAAGAATCGCAAAATTCCAAATAGTATAACTGCCGCAGCGACTCCAACTGCAAAAATCTTAGCAATATCGTTCCAGGATAAATCATCGCTTGATCTCAACAACTTCTTACCTTGATATTTACCAAATTTATCATAGTAATATTCGAAAGTCTGCGTCTTTCCAGGAGCTAACTGGTTCTTCTCGGAAATTGTATGCACATAATATTTACTCTCATCTCCCCTTAAATTAATCTCAATATTTTCCCAAGTTTTTATCTCCTTTCCGTCATAGTAAGATTTGGCGGGGATTTCAAGAGGCGTCTCAGTGTTATAGATTGTCTCCTCTATCCCCTTCGTCATCACCGGAATTTGCGCAAAGTAATGGCCTACGGCTGGATATTGCTTTCTTGCTAATATCCCAGAGGGCATATATTCGCTTTCCAGAGTGAAGCCGTTCTTAGTCTTAAAAACTGTGTTACGCGAACTTGGGATATACCTATCGAATAAGTTAATATCTCCCATCTCAACGCTCTTACCAAACCATCTCTCAGCGACCTTGCCAAAACTGCGGTTTCTAATCTTGAATGGTATAGTTGCAGATGCAGATATAGCGCCATCAGGGTAATAATATAATACGAAATCAAACCCGTCCAAAGTATCATATTTTACCATTAAAGTCCTGCCCAGAGGATCATTCTGCATAAGATACACAACAACTCTCTTTTCTATCTCAATGGAATATTTAACATCGGCCTGCACATCGCCTGTCTGCGCGTCTATATTTATTTTTCCTGTTTTCCCATAGATAAGATTTGTAACCACAGGAAACTCAGTGATATCATATTTTGCCAAATAGTCTTCGAGAGTAGCTGACTGCCCTAAATTCTCCTTTTCCTGGACTTTAACAAACTGCCTCGAAACCTCCTGCAACACTCTGGCATCTTCGAATATTTTTCTAAGAGATAAACTTGAAGAGGTACTGGAAGAAGTTATTTGATTATTATTATCCCAAACGGTTATCGATTCCATCGCCTGCCCATTCTCATCCCACTTCAAATTCAAATGCCATGTTGCTCCGGGATTCTTCTGAGCGATAACTCTTGCTAGATAATCAGCTTTTGCCCTATAAAGTACAAATGCTCCATCATTTACCTTTTCTAATCTACCAGCCACCAATTCCTTCTTACCTAATTCTAATGCTAATTCATTTATAACTTCATCATATTCTCTCTCAAATCCATAATGCTTAAGATCATGCAACG
>JAHJJA010000081.1 GCA_018822885.1 Candidatus Omnitrophota bacterium | reverse complement strand
CTTCCAAAGATCCCTGCCTATATCCGGCTCAAGCCGCGCTCCTCCACTGACGCAATAACGTAGCGAAGACATCTCTTTTTTTACTTTTAATCTGACAAAAAATAAAACAAGCGGCATTAAAAATGAAGGGATTTTATTGATCTTGGAAAAAACAGACCTGTGCAATAGAGAAAAAATCTGCGGCACCCCTGTGAGAATAGTGACTTTAGACTCACCAATCAAGCGCATAAGCTCTTCAGAACTAAAACTCTCTGCATAGGTCACGGTCGCGCCTAAAAAAAGCGGCATGATCAAAGTAGCCATGAAAGAATAAGAGTGATATAGCGGTAAGATTGAGAGAAAATTATCGGCAGGAAGACTAAAACCGGTTTTCTGGAGGCTTGTAAAATCAGAGCAGATGTTTTTGTGGCTCAATAACACACCCTTTGGCTTTCCGGTGGTGCCTGAGGTATAAATCAGGGAGGCGATGTCTTCAGTGTGAAGTTGCGGCCAAAGAATATTTTGGCTCTTGCTTAAATCCGGTAAATCAGAAAGGCGTTCGATCACCTTAACGCCTAATCCCTCGACAGCTTGCTTTAGGTTATCAGCAAAAATCTTTTGAGAGTAAAAAACCACCCTTGTCGAGCTGTCGATCAGAAGATTCCTTATCTCCTCTATACTTAAATGCGGATCCAAGGGAACACAGGTAAGCCCGGCAGACATTATACCAAGGTAGATGATCGGCCATTCAGGGCCGTTCTCCAAAATAATAGCCGCGCAATCGCCTTTTTTAAAACCTTCGCTGATCAGGAAGGCGCCGACTATCTTAGCGGCTGCTTCTGCGTCCTTATAAGTAAGTTTCTCCCAATACTCCCCTTTTTTGATCTGGAGGGCTGTTTTTTGCGGGAATCTGGAGGCAGTTTGGTTAAATTTTTCGTGGATCACCATACTAAAGATTTATCATGCCTGCGGGTAACTCCGCTGACAGGCGTAAGACTTTATTAGTGCTGGGGTGCGGAAATTCCAGCAGTGCCGCGTGCAGACATAATCGTTTTGCCTTGATCTTAAAATCCCTGCGAAAGGCAAATTTACTCTCTCCTAAAAGAGGATGGCCGATACTTTTAAAATGTATCCTGATCTGATTTGTGCGCCCGGTGACAGGCGAGACTTCAACAACAGAATATCCTGCTTTTTGCTCTATGAGCCTGTATTTAGTCAGGGCATTTTGGCCCTCTATAGGTAAAGCTATCTGGCCTTGGCCCTTTAACAGATGTCCAGATACAAGAGCAATGTAGGTTTTCTTTATTTTCCTTTGTTTAAACTCCTCCATCATCTTATGCTGGATGGATTTGCCCTTTGCATAAATAATAAGTCCCGAAGTTTCCCTGTCCAGGCGATGACAGGGATGAAGACGGTAAGTGATTTTTCTTTCTGCTAAATCATCGTTAAGGATACTGGTCAATGTGCGGGATTCTTTTTTTGGGGTAGGGATCACTAGGAGCCCGGAAGGCTTATCTACAACCAAGAGCCAATCGTCTTCGTAAACAATCGGGATATTCACGATCAAACTATCTCAAGCATCCTGTCAATCGCGCGCTTTGCACGCTTACGGATATCATCCGGCACCCTGACCTCTTCCTTAAGCTCTTCCAGGGCCCAGAGTATCTTTTCTTGAGTAGTGCGCTTCATATTCGGGCAGACTGCCCGCTCAGACGCGGGATAAAATTCTTTATCGGGATTATCCTGTTTAAGCCGGTATATGATCCCGACTTCCGTGCCAACGATAAATTCTTTTGCATCGCTCTCTTTAGCAAACTTGCCCATTTGACTGGTAGACAACGCCGCATCTGCCATATCCACGACCTGCGAGAGGCATTCTGGGTGTACCATCACCTTTGCTGCAGGATGGAATCTCTTCTCGCGCCTGATATCTTCGGGAAGGATCTTTATGTGAGTCGGACAAAAACCTTTCCAGCTGATCAGCTTTCTGCCTGTGCGCTTAGAAACAAAATCAGCCAGATACTTATCAGGGACAAAGATTATCTCTTCGTAATCCCTTAAGGCATTGACTACTGCTACCGCGTTTGTAGAAGTGCAGCAATAATCAAGCTCTGCCTTGACTTCAGCCGAGGTGTTCACATATCCGACTGAAACAGCCTTGGGATGTTCTTTCTTAAGCTTCTTAAGGTCATTGGCGCTAAGCATGTTTGCCATAGGGCAGCCGCTTACAATATCAGGCATGATCACTTTTTTATCCGGAGAAAGGATCGATGCGGTTTCAGCCATAAAATGCACTCCGCAAAAAACTATGACTTTGGCATCGGTCTTTGCGGCAATACGGCTCAGCTCCAAAGAATCCCCGCGATAATCAGCTACATCCTGCACTTCAGCCAGCTGATAATTATGGGCAAGGATAACGGCGTCGCGCTTTTTCTTTAATTCTAAGATCTTTCCTTCTAATTCCCAGATTTTTTTCTTTGTCATAGCAATTTATAAAACTTTGTCTATTATTCCGCCGCCTGTGACCCTATCTCGTTCGTAGAATACTGCGGATTGTCCCGGAGTGATGGCAAATTGCGGCTTTCGAAAAACTACCCTCAACTTCCTTTTAAAGGGGAAGATGTCTGCGAGCGATTCTTTGTGATTATACCGTATTTTGACGCGCAGGGCAACCTTCTTTTTTATAGGCAAGAAAGAAAAATGCGTATCTTTAACCAAAAACTCTCCGGCAAAAGCCTCTTTCTTGCTGCCCACGACTATCTGGTTTGTCTTAGACTTTATCCTGATAATATAGACCGGATAACCCATGGCAATTCCCAGGCCTTCGCGCTGGCCGATAGTATAAAAGGCAATGCCTTTATGCTTACCTAAAACTTTACCTTGGATATCTACGATATTTCCCGGAATTATTTCCGGGCCTAAATATTTTTTTAAAAACCCCCGATAATCCTCGTCCGGCAAAAAACAAATCTCCTGGCTTGCCGCCTTCTCTGCTACTGCCAACCCAAACTCCCTAGCTAGGCCACGGACTTCACTCTTAGTGTAATTGCCAAGAGGGAAAATTACATGTTTAAGCTGTCTCTGGTTTAAACGATAGAGAAAATACGACTGATCCTTGTATTTATCCTTTGCCTTCCTAAGTAGAAATTCATTATTTATGACTATCCGCGCATAATGCCCCGTTGCAAGATAATCTGCCCCTATACCAAGCGCTTTTTGCAATAAGCTCCCGAATTTTATAAACTGATTGCACCGCACGCAAGGATTAGGAGTCCTACCGCTTGAATATTCACGGCAAAAATCCTTGATCACCTGTTCTTTCAGCTCGCGCTGCATATTCAAAACATAATGCTTGATTCCAAGCTTATGCGCCACCCTGCGGGCGTCATCTATTGCCTGCGCACTACAACAGGCCGGCCTTTTACGATCTAAATCAGGGAGATTAAAACACATGGTCATGCCGATGACTTCATAGCCCTGCTTCTGCAGCAAGACAGCAGCCACTGAAGAATCTACCCCTCCGCTCATTGCTACGACTACCCGCTTTTTCTTCATTTTACAAAAAGGGGTACCCTTTTATCTTGGATACCCGCAATTATCCGACCAATCTGACTGATCAGCTATTTGACTTTATCGATTGACTTCAGGTTATAATACCCTAAGACTTTTACCTTGGCCTTGGATTTAGCTACCAGCCAATCATGATACTTCTTCATAAAGGTGTCATGGTCGCGTTTTGAACCCCATTCATAGACAGACGCATATTGGTTTTTATAACCATATCGCTTCATCGTGTTGTAGGCCCGAAAACCCCTGGACTTGCGGGTATAGCCTGCCCACATCTTGCTGTCTTTACGGTATTTTGCAACTTCCTTCGGCTGAACCTCGAATAATACTGTGTGGATGAACATGAAAATATTATAGCGATAAATATAAAAATACCAAGATTTATTTCTTGGCTAAATAGACATGGCGATATTTCTCGCTCAAGTCGCTTTTGCCCTATCGGGCCGCCAGAGATCTCTCGCATTTTCGGCGGCTGCGGAACTCGCCCCTCGGCCTCTGCCTCGGGGCTCAAACATCCTCGCCGTCCCAAGATTGGCTCGAAAGTTTAATATGGCCCTTGGGATTCCCAAAAATGCTCGAGCTCCTCTGGCTAAAAGCTCCATTCGCTCGAAACATCGCCATGTCTATTTAGCCAAAGATACTAAGGAGATTTTATGGTCCCTATTTTTGGCACAAAAATAGGGACCATGAAATCTTTAAAATTACCATTCTAGCCTTAACCCCGACTTGATCCAGCGGCCGGGAGTAAGCACGCCGCCGACTTCGGTATATTTTGCGTTGCTGAAGTTATCGATTCTGACAAACGGCTCTAAAGTAAAATCCCTTTTTGCTATTTTCTTGCCCAAGTAGAGATTACCCACAAAATATGTATCGCCGTAATACCTCTGGTTGTAAGAAAACTGCCAGTTAAAATTCAGGCCGAGTACCTTCTGGTTTAGGCCGATAAGCAGTTGGTGCTTTAAGATATCCAGCGCGTACTTTGATAGAAATCCGCTTTGCCCCTTATCAGCCTCCATATAGGTATAAGTCAAATTCAGGTACGGCTTAAACTTAGCGCTAAACTCTATTCCCTTAAAATCTACACTGCCTAAGTTCGTCGCCTGCCATACGTCATTTTCGGAATAGCGTGTCCAATCAATCAGGTCCCTTCCTCGGCGCAAAAATCCCTCGAGCCCAAAGGCTATCTTTTCGTTTTTGTAATCGAATCCTACACGAAAATTATCCGAAGTCTCTTCTTTTAACTCCGCATTCCCCCTATTGGCCGCATCTGAATAATATAATTCGGTGAAGCTGGGGATCCTGAATGCGCGACTAAAAGAACTTTTTAGCTTTAAGCTTTCCGGAATAACATCGTAGCCTAAGCCAAGGTTATAAGACTCCTGCGAACCCCACTTTTGATAATTATCAACGCGAAAACGGCACTCCGCATCCCAGCCCTTGATCGGCTTAAGAACAAAACCCGTTGAGCCTGCCTCAAATAATCTTTCGTGGCTACCTAAATTTGTTGAATTAATCTGATCTTTACCCGCATCAAGGCCCAACAAAAGATCTCCCAGGCTAAACGGGATATTTATCTGTGAATTAAGCCCGTAGACATAAGTAGTATGGTAATTTACAGGGGTAGGGCTGTTTCTCTTCAGGATGAATTTGTCGCGGTGCCTGCGAAAATAAACGCTGTTTTTCAAGGTCCCTAAATCTAATTTATTTTCAACTCCTGTCTTAGTAAAAATAGTCTCGGTGTGCTCCTCCTCTTCAGGAAAGAGATTTGAATAAAAACTGTCTGCCCCAAAATCCTTCTTTTGATAACCGAATAAACTATCAAACAAGGCATCGCCGAAATCGCGCTCCAGATATGCCGAGGCTGTTTTATATTGAAAATCGGTATTAGGACGCGCTGCTTTGGCTACTTTATTCTCAAAGGAAATCCTGGTTAAGAAATCTTTATAAGGCTGGCTGAATGAGACACCCTGCCCGAATAAGGCGTTTTCTCCGAACTCCGTATTAAGGATCAGTTTTCTTTTGACCGGTTTCTTGATTATAAAGTTTGCGCTTCCGGAAAATGCCCCCGCGCCGTATTTAGAGGAAACGCCCTCTTTTTCGATATCGATCCTCTGAACATCAAACGAAGTAAACGGAATATCTAAATTG
>JAHJJA010000080.1 GCA_018822885.1 Candidatus Omnitrophota bacterium | reverse complement strand
TGTGTAGACACCTGCTCTTACGCCGCCGACCACACCTTTTTCAGCAGCACTTCTGGCGTCACTCTGAAGATCAAAATACTTCGGAATGGCGACAATAGCAAGGATCGCTAAGATAACGATGACCATGACCAACTCGATGAGCGTAAAACCTCTTCTTTTAAACATTGTTTCTTCCTCCTTTGTAGTTACCGCCGTTATTTCACATGAAATACCGGCTTACCTCCTTTATTGCAGCATTACTACTGCGTGTTTATTCGAGTATCACCCCCTTTCAAGCAAATCTTTATGATATTATACATTAGCGTCTTAAAATTCCCACTCGTTATAGAAAGCGGCAACAGGGCCGCTAAGTATGAATTTCTGTGACTTGCGCTTAAAAGCCTGAATCACAGGAATTCATTTCTTAAACACATGCGTCAGGTTCCAAACAGGCAGGAATATGCCAAGCGCCATGAACAAAACCCCTATTCCCAGGACGAAGATCAGGATCGGTTCGATCAGGGTAATCATGTTGTTAAGCGTATACTCCACCTGTTCATCGTAATAATCCGCTATATGTATCAAAAGATCCTGGATATTCCCGGTCTCCTCTCCTACCTTAACCATCTGTATGACTACGGGAGGAAACAAAGCGCTCTGCCTCATCGGCTCTACCATTCCTTTGCCGTCATTGACGCTTCGCCTGATCCGGTCTATTACCTGTCCAACAACCTCGTTCCCCACGCCGTCACGGGTAAGCTCAAGAATGTTTAATATGGGAATGCCGCTTGCCATCAATGTACCGGTTATGCGCGCAAAACGCGAGATCGTGATCTTTAAGACCATCGGCCCGAATATCGGAACTTTTAACTTAACGCTATCCCACCAAAGATGCCCTGCCCGGGTAGCTATGAGCTTCTTAAAAGCAATCACGGACGCTACTATTATAATAGCGATCAACCACCAATAATGCCTTAGTATATAATTTGCCCCAAGAAGCATCTTGGTCGGTAACGGCAGCTCTGCCTTAAACTGTGAATACAGCTTTTCAAAGCGGGGCACGATAAAAGTAGTCAAAACAGCAAATGCGCCTATTATTGTCGTGACGACGATAACAGGATACCTCGTCGCCGACTTGATACGCATCCTGACCTTCTCTTCATTCTCCCCCAATATGGCAAGCCTCTGCAAAGTATCATCAAGGGTGCCGGAAGCTTCGCCTGATTTTATCATATTCACATATAAATTGTCAAAAACTTTCGGATGCCTCTCAAGCGCCATGGTAAGGCTTGTGCCCGACTGAATATCCTCGATTATTTTAGCGATCACCTCCTGCAAAACAGGATTGGATGTTTCCTCTTGAAGGGCGCTAAGCGCCGAGATTATGGGGAGGCCGGCTTTTTGCAGGACATAAAACTGGCGGGTGAACATATTTAAATCAGAGTATTTGACTTTCTTAAATCTATCGAGAAATCCAAAGGCAGAACCGCCCCTACTACGGGTTATCTCTACAGGCACATAATTCATTGTACGAAGTTGAGAGGCGACTTGTGCCTCTGTATCGACCTGCATCTGGCCGTCTACTAATTTACCGAATTTATCCCTTGCTTTATACTGAAAAACAGCCATATTACTCCATCTCCGTAGTGACTCTTAAGACTTCCTCGATAGTAGTAACGCCTCTACCTGCTTTTTCAAGCCCGTCCTGCCGCAGGGTCTTCATCCCAAACTCTACCGCCCTGCGTTTTATCTCATCGGCTGACTTTTTTGCGTCCACCATTTTCCTGATATCTTCATTCATGACAATAAGCTCATAGATCCCTATCCTGCCGACAAAGCCGGAGTCATGGCAATGTTTGCACCCTTTGCCGCGGAAAAACTCTTCCCCCTCCTTTATCTCAAGTTCCTTGAGTATGGGCCCGCTGGGAATATATTTCTCTTTGCACTTATCGCAAATAGTCCTTACTAGGCGCTGCGCGAGTATGCCTATAACAGAGCTTGAGATCAAAAACGGCTCAATGCCCATATCAATAAGGCGGGTAAGCGCGGAGGGCGCGTCATTTGTGTGCAGGGTAGAAAATACTAAATGCCCGGTGAGCGCTGCCTGAATAGAGATCTCGGCAGTCTCCTTGTCGCGGATCTCCCCGACCATGATGATATCCGGGTCTTGACGCAAAATACTGCGCAAGCCCGTGGCAAAAGTCACCCCGGCCTTAGGATTGATCGCGGTCTGGCGTATCAGCGGTATTTCGTATTCAACCGGATCCTCAAGAGTGATGATATTTTTTTCCGTAGAGTTTACGGTAGAAAGCGCGGCATATAGTGTGGTCGTTTTGCCGCTTCCTGTAGGCCCGGTGACCAACATGATCCCGTTTGGCCTGTGAATCAACTTATTAAAGACCTCGATTTCTTCTTTTGAAAAACCCAATTCCATTAAACCATATAAGACCGTGCTTTTATCCAAAAGCCTCAATACAAGATTCTCGCCATGTATTGTAGGAAAGGCCGAAACCCTGATGTCTAAATCTTTATTATCCATCCTAAGGCGTATCCTGCCATCCTGCGGTTTTCTGCTTTCGGCGATATCCATTTTAGAGAGGACCTTGATCCTGGAGATCACCACGTTTTGCAACTTTTTTGGAAAAGTGTTTTTCTCATGCAGGACACCATCAATACGGTAACGCACCCTCAACTTATTTTCTTCCGGCTCGATATGGATATCACTTGCCCTGTCCTTTACCGCCTGCAGGACTATAATATTGACCAGTTTGATCACCGGCGTTTCTTCGACGATATCAGAGAGCTTCTTATCATCTGAAGTCTCAAAGATCTTCTCCCTGTCAATATAGCTTATAATGTCGTCTACGGATCCTGTGAAACCATAATAAGAATCAAGCGCGGACTGGACACCCTTTTCAGAGGCAAGCACTGTATCGATATTCTCGATCTTTGTTAATCTGCGTATCTGGTCGAGTGCCGCGATATCTCTAGGATTAGCCATCGCGACCGTCAGGGATTCACCGATCTTAAAAAGCGGGATCGCCTTATGTTTTTTCGCGATATTCTCCGGGATCAGTTTGACCACTTCTCCGTCTATAATATAATCCATGAGGTTTATGTAAGGAACGCCGAGTGCTGAAGCCTGTTCATTTGTGATGTCCTCGTCAGTCACAAACCCGAGCTTCACAAAACACCGCTCAATCGGCAAGCCAATGCGCCTGCTCTCCTCTTTAGCCTTATCGATCTGCTCCTGATTAATAAGCTTATGCCTAAGAAGCAGATCGACTACTTCAATGCGCTCAAACATCTTTTATTGTAATAACTCCTTGATCTTGCCTATCAAAGCCTGCGGGTCAAAAGGCTTTGTGACATAGGCATCCGCGCAGACCTCCTTACCAAGTTTCTTATCCGTTTCCTGCGCGCGCGCGGTGAATATGATTACCGGAATATGTTTAAAATTATTATCGAATTTAAGCATCCGGCAAAGCTTATACCCGTCGAGACTGGGGAGCATTATATCAATGATCACCAGGTCCGGCTTTATTGTCCTTGCCTTATGCAGGCCCTCCATACCATCGACAGCAGTCACCATCTCGAAACCTTCATCCTCTAAAAAAGCGGCTGTTGTCTTGGCGATATCGGTATCATCTTCGATCAAAAGTATTTTCTTACTCATAATCTGCCCCTATCCATGATCCTTAAGTCTAGCGGAAGCGTGAAGACAAACTTGCTACCCTCTTTGATCTTGCTTTCAACCCAGATCTTTCCGCCGTGCAATTCTATGATCTCCTTGACGATCACTAAACCCAGCCCCACGCCTTCCCTCTGGCCCACATCCTGCGCCTCGAGCCTCTTAAACCTGTCAAAAAGCTTCTTTACATCTTCGTGAGAGATCCCTATTCCGGTATCCCTGACTACGGATTCGATATAATTACCGGACAATTTTATATGCACGTACACCTTGCCGTTTTCATGGTTATATTTTATGGCGTTGTGCAAAAGGTTGGTATAGACTTCCGCGAGCTGATCATCCGATCCATAGATCTTTGGAAGATGCGGATCAATATCAGCAATAATCCTTATGCTCTTTTCGCTTGCCTCTATCGATAAAGACTTTAATACCTCGTCTACTACTTCTTTAATGCTAACCAAAGAGCGCGGCATCTGGAAAGCGCCCCTTTCAATTTTTGCCAGATCCAGGACTTCATCGATCAAATGAGACTGCCTGTCCACATTGGATATAATAATGCGCATCAACTCATCATCGGCAAGAGTGACTTTCCCTCCAGTCTTATCTTTATTGCTCTTTAAGAGAAAAACCGCGTTTCTTATTGAAGTAAGCGGGGTCCTTAACTCATGAGAAACATTCGCCAGAAAATCCGACTTAAGGGTATCAAACTCTTTAAGCCTTTCATTCAAAATATCCACTTCTCTGCGGATGACATTCTCCTTACTGTATAAATAGTAAGTAAAGATCGCAAGCAATGTGAGCGAATACATCCTGAAAAAAGTCATCGGCATCTTGACCCCGCCGCTGGTAGATACGTAAATACCAAAAAAAGCCTCTCCTAAAAAGAAGAGGCATAACAAAATGATTATGATGACGTGCATGCGCGAATCCAGGATCAGAAGCATTGCCATGGATACCGAGACAAGCGCGGGGAAATAATAATTCACCGCTACCTTAGAGGCATTAGCCGCTATCATCAAAAACGGCAGGACAATAACCAGGCTAAACAGAGAAAGATACAGCGACTTCTTATCTTTAAGTTTTATAAGGGTATAGATCTTGTGAAGAATAAAGATGAGGAAAATAGAAACAAATATAATAATATAGGATGTGTTATTTTTTTTAAATACCTGCGGGGATAGATTGAGATAAAAAGTTACTGAAATAATGGCCAGCCAAAAGATGGTCTCCAGGGGTTTGACAGGAAAATTAAAATGACCTTTTTTAAGCTTCTTCATACCCTCCTCTTTTTGCAAATATTATACTATAAACCTTTGATATATCAAGAGTTTTTACTTCTCGGCCTTATTGACTTCGCTCTCTATGTTCTTGTTCAAATCCAATGCTTAAAACTCTTTGCTATCAGGCAATACTAAACACAACTTCTGCGCGGGGCTTAAACTGACCGCGGCCTTGGTGACTTTAAAGCCAAGTACATGGCCCCCCTCTTTTTTGTCCTGCGTAAGAAAGTGAAAGTGAAAACCTGCGGCGTTTAGCCCTTTAAAATAACCCGGGACATAAAACCCTACCATCGTCCCCTGACAATCACGAAACTCAAAGACCGACTGATTCTTAACTGCCTCGGCCAAAGAAGGGTAAGGCTTAGCCTGCCTTGCAACGCTGCGCGTCTTCATATATGAGAATTCCCCTTCTATCCTGATCGCGTAAAATAAATTTCGAGTCTGGAATAAACTCAAGAGATATTGCTGGAGTTCTTTATCATCAAGAGGATCATTTATCGAGGCTTTCTTATCAGGCACAAAAAAAGTCACCACAGCAAATGGAGTTTTCATCGACTCTTTTACCGGATATGCCTTACCGTCATATTGCACCTGATAAAATTTGCCGTCTAATGCTACCATCTCTCCATCAAGGCCTTCAAAGGTCCCGATGCCAAAATCTCCATGCGAGCGCAATTGCCCAAAAGTCATCTGGCCCTCATAAAGGCCTTGCATTAACGCGTCAATTGTAGAAACCTGAAAAAATCGGTCCCTTTTTTGGCTTTGACCGAAGCTCGCGCATCCGGATAAAACAAATATAAAAAATATTAAGACTATCTTTTTAAAAATTGGCTTTCTCATTTTGCTCCTTTAAAAAAGGGGGACGTTTCTATTTTTAGAAACGTCCCCCTTTTTTTACCCTTTTTTATTTCACCGGTAAAGTAAAATAGACCGTTGTCCCCTTTCCCGCTTCTGACTCTGCCCAGATCTTGCCATTATGTAATTCTACTATATCCTTACAGATCGCAAGCCCAAGGCCTGTGCCGCTGGACTCATACCTACGCTGAGCGCCTATCGGCTCAAATCTCTTAAAAAGCTTGCTCATATCTTCCCGCCCGACGCCTATGCCGGTATCCTTAATTGATACACAGATAGTGTTTGCCTGAAGATGAGTCTTTACGATAATACTGCCTTTTTCCGTAAACTTAATGGCGTTGCCGGCTATATTCGTAAGCACCTGGATAATCCTATCCCTATCCAGTATTGCTTTTGGCAAGCCCTCTTCCAGCTCCATCTTACACTCAAGGCCCTTTTGTTTTAACAACGGGGCCATTATTTTATAACACTCCAATATCAGTTTGTTTATATCCTGCTTTCTTAGATTAAGCCTTACCACCTTCGAATCTATATCCTGTAGATCCAGAATATCATTGATCAGCCTGATCAGGCGCTTCGCGTTTTTCTCCGCGATCGTAAGGCACTCTTTATCCTCTTTGAGGATCCCCCGCCTCTTACCCGATAAGATCATAGATACGCTCTCTCTTATCGCAACTACCGGAGTACGCAGCTCATGGGAGACAGTATTGACAAAATTATTCTTTAGCTCTTCTAACTGTTTACGCTCGGTAATATCCGTCACCACAAAAATGAGGTTGGCAGGATTTCCTTTTGCGTCCTTAACAAGTTTAGCGTTTATAAGCACAGGCGTGGCTCTCTTTTCTTTTGTAATCACAGAGGCCTCGAAATTACGCACGTAGCCTTTTTCAATGCATTCCTTGAGCCCCTTTTTCACCGCAAGATGGCCTTTATCATCAATACAACTCCAAACCGGTTGTCCTATTATCTCTTGCGTAACTCCAAAATTATCAGTCAATGTCCTGTTAAACCTCACCACCGTCCCCTTATGATCAGTGACTATGATGGCATCCGGCACCCCTTCAATGATCGTCTTAAATGCCTCCGCGCGGGTAGCCTCTTCCTGGGCCTTCTTACGCTCTGTAAGATTCCTCAAGATCGCCTGTATCGCTACTACCTTTGAGCCTTCTTTTATAGGGACGGCGCGGAGTTCGTAGGGAACAGTCCCTCCAGTTTTCTTTACTCCCTCTACTTCAAAGATCGGAAACGGCTTTCCCGACAAAAGCGTAGCCAGATAACCGGCTATCTTGGCGCTTGAGGCCTTTGTCACTATACCGCTGGTTAAGACATTCTTCCCCAGTATCTCCTCCCTGCTCCAGCCGCTCTCCTCTTCAAATCTTTTGTTAAGCTCAAGGAAGTTCCCGCGCGTATCAACAACAGCGATCAGATCCGCGGCAGAATCAAATAATAAACGGTATTTTCCTTCGCTCCTGCGCAAAGCTTCCTCTGTTTGCTTACGCTGGGAGATATCGCGGGCGATAGCGATCATAAGATCCTTGCCTTCTATAGAAAAACACCTGGCATTTACTTCTACGGGAAAACTGCTTCCGTCTTTTCGCTTGTGCATTCCCTCTAAGACCATGCCATTTCTTTTCTTTACGTCTTGCACGTGTTCTTCCCACGTAGAACTATTCGGAAACATTGCCTCGATATCCACAACTCTCATATTTAGAAGCTCTTGCTTGCTGTAACCAAGCGAACTGCTTACGCTTCCGTTTACATCAAGGATCCTATTGGTCTCCGGATCGATGATAAAAAACATATCGTTTGAGTAATTAACTGCCTGGCGGAATTTAACCAACTCCGTTTCTGTCTTTTTACGTTGACTGATATCTACGTTTACTTCGGCTACCAGCCACTGCCCTTTCGCATCCTGAAAAGGAATAGTAGTGACCTGTATCGGACGATTACCCTCTTTTACCAAAAACTCTTCCGTTACCACCGGCTTCTTAGTTTCAAAGGCCTTGACAATACCGCAACCAAGACAACGTTCCTGGCGGCCCATAAAATACTCATAACACTTTTTTCCTTTATGGTCTCCATAGGTCTTCTTCCATTCAGGATCTATATACACCACATTAAAATCAGAATCGATTATATCAAGCCCCGTCTTAGTAGCTCCCAGGATAAACTCTATCTGCCTCTCAAGTTCGGCAATTTCTGCCTGCGCCTTTTTATATTGCTCAAGCTGGTCCTGCAAGTCGACATTAACCCTGGCAAGCTCCATAGTGCGCCTTTGCAGGCGTATCTCCACGTCATCCTGCCTTGTCTCCTGGCGCTTTTTGTGATTATTCTCTTTAGTCATTTTATTCTTTATTTAAACGCAAAGTCTTTAACCTTTCGGCAATTTTTTCCTTCATAAAACTCCACTGCGTAACTTAAGGAAGATCTGCAATAGCCTAAGGATATCCGCTTCATCATCGACTACCAGTATCTTACTGAAAGCCATAATCCCCCCTGCTTTCTGCAGTAACACCCAATCCTATCTGATGGATTGGTGTCTTGCCTCTGCAAGAAAAAACCAAGCTGCCTAATTTTTAAGCTCTGCCTGGTCGATTAATCTGGCTGGTGCTTGACATTTTTTTGGCCTTTTAATTGTTGGATAGAAAAGCCTTTATGTAATGATTATACCAGGAACGCGTATTTAATCAATAAAAAACTGCCTGTTTGACAATAGATGAACCTGCTGTTATAATCCTTACAAATGGGAGTAAATATGAAAAACTGGCTGATATATAAAATTTTGCGGCGCCTGAAAAATTTTGTCACTGCCTTTATTCAATTTATTTCCTGGGAAACAGGAGCCCTGGTCACAGAAATAACAGAGCATTTTCAGGATAAGCGCCTTAGGATCGAGACAAGCCAACACCTTCAATTTCAGGATAACAGCCTAAACCAGGATATGCACGTGTACCTTCCCTCCCCCTATTCTACCTTAAAGCTGATCATTGCCTCCCTGAAATTAAATCCAAATGATATTGTCATTGATTATGGCTGCGGAAAAGGCAGGGTGGTATTTATGTTTGCGACACAGAAATTAAAGAAGGTGCTCGGCGTAGATTTAAATGAAGAGATGCTGGCTGTTGCCAGAAGGAATCTTAAGACTTTTAAATACCTTAATTCTCCGGTTGAATTTATATGCGCTGACGCGGCTTCTTTTGATGTCAGGGAAATAACGGTCTTTTTCCTCTATAACCCTTTCGGATATAAGACCTTGATAGGCGTTATCAGGAAAATAAAAGAATCCCTGCTTGAAAACCCAAGAAATATCCGCATTGTATATTTCTGCCCCACCTACGGACATCTTCTTGAGGATGAAAATTGGCTTGAGCTTGAAAACCAGATCAAAAGAGAAGGCGTTTCTATATGGCGTAATAAAGCCCTTTCCTAAAATCCGCTTACGAGCCTTTGAAAATATTGAAATAACCCAACCTTAGACACTGGGATCCCCAGATTTTGCGCCAACACAAGCCGCGAAGGAAAAATAGTCTTATAAATAAATAGCATCTTCTGCAATACCCCCCCGCAACAGGAAAAGAATGTAAAATAGGCGATCGCATAACTGCGGGCATTTCTTCTCATCAATAAAAAAGACATCTTTTCTAACACGCTCCGGCGCGCTGGTTTTATTTCTTCAAACTGCGGGATTTGCTGCCCTAAGGAACGCGAAACAAAAGCGAGCGCCTGATAAACTATAAATAATAAATCAAACCTCTCTGCCTCTTCTCTAAATAATTTCCAATCAAAATCATTACCATAATATTCTAACGCCGCGGCAATATCAGAGAGTATGATCAGCTTTTCAAAAGAGTGATTTAGCGCATGTTCTGACAAATGGATGAGCAAATGTTCAGGCGACAACATAAACACCTGGGTCCCGTCAATAGTCATTGGACGGGCAAGTTCCCAGATCCGGCGCATATCCATTTTCTTGACCCAATGATCTAAGGGCCAGGTAGAATTGATCAGGTGCCAGTGCAAGTGCACCATAAGGCCTCTTTGCCCGGACTTTGTATACATCAAACTGTTTAGAGGAGTAAGCGAATCACTTTGCAAAAAATCTTTGTACGCGCCAGGCTCTATATACCCCATAGAGATCAATACCTCATGCGCAAGACGCAGGTCCTCTTTCTTGATCAGAATATCGATATCAGTCATTGACCTTAATCCGATATTTCGATATATTTCCCGGGCAAGAAATGCCCCTTTAAGTAAAATGACCTTGATATCGCTCTTCTGGAATACGCTGATTATTTTCTTAAGCTCTTCGTATATCAGGATATTTTTTGAGGAGGTCGAGTAATACATCTGTTCAAAGCGATTCAAGGCATCTATCGGAATGCAATCAGTAAATTTGCGCAAGTTCTGACAAACAAAACATGCTGTCCTTTCGTTTCTACAATTCGTAACAATACGATCCCAATTTAATTTATAAAACAAAAGTTCTTCCAACCTTTTAGTTTGCTCTTCGCTCAAATTAATTCGGCTGACTAAAGTTATTAACTCTTCCTCCGGGCTGACTGTTCTCGTAAAAATTCTTATACAAGCAGTAAATGCCCATCTGCTAAGAGGTAAAAATCTAGCGTAAACAATATTCAGGATCCTTAATGCCCCCCTGTCTATTCGGATTACCCTCCCGTTTCTTTCTATCGCGATAACTTTTCCCAGTACATTTCCTTCGCTAATATAACCATCATCACAAACTAACGCATCCCCTCTGGTCGAGAATGTTTCTTTACCCTGATACCTTGATTTTTTAATAAGCCGGTGCACTAAAGCCGATCCGGGCACAGAATAAAAAAACAGGATATCCGCGTAATGAAGGCCGCCTGATCCTGCTTTTTTAATAGTAAGGATATCTCCCCCTCTGATAAAAGGAAGCATGCTGACACCTTGCGCCTTAAAACGCAGAGTATCACCCTGCTCAAAGATTTCCTTACTTAATTCCAAAAAATCCTGATTATCAGATAGCACGGTTATTTTTTAAAAACTCTACGATGCTTTTATTAGGAAGGAATCCCAATTCATAACACGGGACCTGTTCGGCTAATTCTGTGGAAAGCTTAAGCGTAAGATCCATTTGCTCCTTATCCCAAAACAATGGAAAAATACGCACTAAAAACCGGGAAGTTATATCAACTGCGCCCAAGGCGCTAAGATAATTTCTTTTAGCCTGTTTCAGAAAAAAAACTTTCGTAAGGGGGGCTCTCTCGGCGGAAACACAAGGGATATCCCCGTGCCAGGGGGTTCCGTACATAAAAAAATCCTTCCCTTTCTTGCGCACAATTATCCGGTCATCATTTAAAAGAGAAATATCTTTCTCTTTTCTTAATAGCCGAGAAATCGTAGTCTTACCTGCCCCTGAAACACCCGCAAAAACATAACCTTTACCTTTATACTTGATCCCGCAAGAATGTACCAGTACCCCATTGCGGCGCGAAAGCAGATTCACTATCAAGACCTGTCCCACTGGATGTATAAAAGGATACAGCTTTTTTATCCTTGACTTACCGGCATTAAAAGTTTTTTCCCTGAAGTGAATATTGCCTGATTTAAAACCGGGGTCGATTGCGGCTAAGGCATAAGGCCTCTTGCCGCTGCCGGGAGAATAAAAAGCAAAGATTGTTTTGCCCCCATCCTGAAAAACCGACCAGGAACGCCCCGGATAAAAAAGCCTATTTTTTAGGCTTATCTTAGGCAAGGCGCCATTATGGACTGTGAGGTTTAAATCAGGCGAACCACTGCCTAAAAAACGACCCATCTTGGAATCAAGAAAAAACTCCTCTCCGGCTTTTCCCTTATTCGCCGAGATGACCATGTCAGCCATGCGTATTTTAACATTTGAAGAATATTTTGAAGCAACCATTTAACCTCTTAAAAATTTTCTATGTTGATGAAATTATAAAGCAAGTCTTAGGTTTAGCGCACTGGGACCCTTGAGCTCCGGGGATCCCTCCTTTACTAATTTTACAGGCATCCAGGACCGCCTGCTTAGGTACCAAATTCACCTTTTTTATTTGCGGCTTACCATAAGCTTTTCTTCCCATCTTCCACCCCCTTTTTTTATTCCAAGCGCCTCGGCGCGCAGATGCGCCAACTGACAAAGATACTCTACCGGCTTTTCTATATCTTGAGTCTCTAATTTTGACCAGCTGGGGCAAACTGTGCACAAATACTGCAGATCACAACGCTCGCAGGCATACCCCTTTGTCCTTTTTGGGCTTAACAATTTTGGCATAAATTCATCCCAACCCTGCCTGAAAGAATCATTTTTAAGATTAAAATCCTCTGAACGCGACAACACACATACGCCTAAATTACCGTAAGGGTCAATATGAAAAGATTCCCTGCCTGCCCCGCAGACATATAATTTATCATCTGGGACAAAATTCTCAAAACCTGTGCAATAATCCTTCCAGGCCTTAAGGCGCTCTCCATCATTGACATCAAGGCTGGCTGCCTCACTCACATCTATGCGATAATCACAGGGCTCTCGAGAACCGTCAATTTTAGGGTTTAACACGGGATCAAAATGGAAATCAACACCCAGCCCGTTAGCGAAATCATTCATTGCCCCTAACTCATGACGGTTAAGCGTCATCACCATAGTCTTGAGTAGAAAACGAAGCTTTCGTTCATGCAAAAGCCTGATACCCTGCATACAGCGCTCAAAAGATCCCGCTACGCCGGTGACATTTTCATAAGTCTCTTTTGTCGCCCCATAAAGAGAGATCTCGATCTCATGCGGAGGATACTCAAGAAAATAATCGGCGATCTCCGGAGTGATAAGCGTAGCATTGGTAAATAAACTAACCAGCATTCCCTTTTTCTTTGCATGCGTGTAGATTTCAAGAAAGTCAGGCCTTAGTAGAGGCTCTCCTCCGGTAAGAGTCAGCCAGATGCATCCTGCCGCGGCTACCTCGTCTATTATCCTGCCTATTTCATCAGGACTTAATTCTTTTTTTTTCGGGTCAAAACAACAATAGCAATGCTTACAGCGCAGATTACAGCGCAAAGTCGGCTCAAACGCGCCTACCATGGGGATGCGAGACTTTCTAAACTTGCCAAGCGCCCGCGCGAAAAACTCCTCGCAAGGAACAAGAGGTATTTGGGGACAATTCATTTTTACACTTCCCGCACCATGCCGTCGCTTTTTAATTGCTCGATGAACGCCATTAAATCGCGTTCAGCGACTTCTTCGGAAATCTCAAACTGCCGCACAAGCTCATCTCTTATGTGAGAGGCACCCCTTTTACCGTCAATAAGCTCCCATATACGCGCGGCAGATTCATTAAGGGTATAAATACTTTCCAGGTCCCCGACATTCTTTTTGATAGGCACCAGGATCACCTCATCGGCGATCTTGCGATACACTAAATCCGGATTCTTCTGATAGCATTTTTCTGGCATTTTTCACTCCTTACTACCTACTCTCAAAACCCGCTCTTAATTCAAGACCGGGTCTTGAAAAAGCTACTCTACCTCTAGTCCAAACCCTGATAATAATTATACGTCAGAAGTGCGATATCGGCAATAAGCTTTTTGGCAGGCCTGGCAAATTTATTCCCATGCTTTACCAAAACGCAGATCAGGAAATTCCCTTTATTTGTAAAAACTATCCCGACATCATGGCACACAGAGCGCTCCAGCCCTGTTTTATGGGCTACAACAATATCGTCTTTGGGCAGCTTCCTGGGGATGCGGTCGTTGACCTTCTGCTGTGCCAGTAGAATAAGGCACTGCTTAGAGGTATTTTTGTTTAAAAAATTTAGGCGGTAAAGCTCTTCCAGTAAAAAAGCCATATCTTCTGCGGTGGTATAATTCTCTACTCCGTTTGCACGCTTTTTGAAATCCATCATCCTGCGTGAGACATTCGTATTTTTCAGGCCTATTTGTTTAAAATACCCGTTAAGCGTATCAAACCCAAGCCTGTCAATAAGCATATTGGTAGCGGTGTTGTCGCTTTGGGTGATCATCGGCACCATAAGTTCTTCGACGCTAAACTTACTGCCTACCGCCCTATCTCCTAGCACCTTCGAACCAGAGACTTTTTCCATCCCTTTAAGGCTTATCTCCTCTTTTAAGCTGATCTTATTCTCTTGTGCGGCATAAAAATATGAAAGCATGATGGGTATCTTGACTAAACTTGCCGCGGGGACCGATCTATCTTTGTTAAAATCTATCTCCCACTTTGTAGCCAGGTCTTTGATTATAACGCTGGGCCTTGCGCCAAAAGCATTGATTTTTCTTTCTATCGCCAGCTTCAGATTGTCCCAGGCAGCCCTTCTTTTCTCTAACAATATCCTTTTTTCTGCCTCTGCCTTGATGTAGTTATAAACAAAATAAGAAAAAAATGTTGCCGCAATAAGAAAAACCACAGCCAGTATTACACGATTGCGTTTACTCATACCTTAATGCCTCGATTGGATCAAGCCTTGAGGCTTTTTGAGCGGGCCAAAGCCCAAAGCCTACTCCTACTACCAGGGAAAAAACTGTCGCAAGAAGCACTGAAAATAAAGATAGCCTGACTGACCAGCCGGCAAAAATAGTTATAAGCGCAGATATCCCTCCTCCTAACAAAATCCCGGCTATGCCTCCCATGAGCGACATAAGCACTGCCTCAATAAGAAACTGCACCATGATATCTTTGTTGGTCGCGCCTATTGCCTTGCGCAGGCCTATCTCGCGCGTGCGCTCCGTAACCGAGACAAGCATAATATTCATAATGCCTATCCCTCCGACAAGAAGCGAGATCGCCGCGATCGAACCCAGTAGCAAGGACATGGTCTTGGTGGTCGCTTCAAGCGTACTCTTGATATCCGCCATATTACGAACCTGAAATGAGTCTTCATCGTCTTTATCGAGATGATGCTGCTTTATGATTATCTTTTGTATTGATTCCTGCGCCGCGTCTATTTGCTCCGGGCTTTTTGCTTCTACCGATATAGAATCAATGTATTGTTTTCCGAAGACTCTGTACATCGCCGTAGTGATAGGGATGACAATCGTATCATCCTGATCATGAAAAGTGCTTGAGCCCTTTTCAGGCAGTATGCCTATGACCTTAAAATTAATGAGGTTAATTTTTATGGTTTCTCCGATCGGATTAGAGTCGCCGAATAATTCCTTTACCACGGTCAATCCTAACACGGCGACCTTCTCTCTCATTCTCAATTCCTGCTCGTTAAAAAACCTTCCTACCGCAGGGACAGCCGCGCGCATAAGGGCATAATCCTCCCCCACCCCTTGAACCTGCGTATTCCAGTTTTTATTCCCATATACAAGCTGGCCCCTACCGGTCACCGACGGACAGACCCGTGCCACCTGTTCGCTAAGTTTAGCGATCGCCGCCACATCAGAGAATGTAAAACGGGTCACAGTCCCTGCCTCCATCGCTACCCCATGCAGCCTTGCGGAACCGGGCCTGACCATCAAAAGATTTGACCCCAAAGAAGCCAGTTGCTTTTCAATGGATTCTTTCGCGCCCTGTCCAACGGCAAGCATGGCGATCACCGCGGCGACTCCGATCAAAATCCCGAGGATCGATAAGATCGAGCGCATTTTATGAGAGAGCATTGCGGATACCGCCTGCCTTAGATAATCCAGGAATTTTGTCTCACCCGAGACCTTATGCGGCTTTGACAAAACAGATACCAGCAAACCATCCTCTAACGGAGTCACCTCGGAAATCTTAAGCCCATTATTCTGTTTCTCATCGGAGATGATCGCTCCGTCACGCATATGGATCACGCGCCTTGCATGCATCGCAATATCTTTTTCATGGGTCACGATAACTACGGTCTTTCCCTTCTGGTTAAGCCGGCTTAACACCGCCATTATCTCTTCCTGGCTCTTTGAATCAAGGTTTCCCGTAGGTTCATCAGCCAATATGATCAACGGCTCATTTACCAGAGATCTTGCTATCGCCACTCTCTGCTGCTGGCCTCCGGACATCTCATTCGGCCGGTGCAGCATCCTGTCCTTTAGGCCGACATCTTCGAGTTCCCGCTTCGCCCTTTCCTTTAAATGCCTTTTACCGGCGTAGATCAAAGGCAGTTCCGCATTTTCAAGCGCGCTCATCCTCGGCAAGAGGTGAAACTGCTGAAAAACAAAACCGATAAGCCTGTTTCTTATCGCGGCCATCTCCTCATCGGAGACTTTTGATATTTCCTTATTACCTAAATAATAAGAACCTGAATCAGGCCTGTCCAAAAGGCCAAGGATATGCATCAGGGTGGATTTTCCGGAACCAGAAGCCCCCATGATGGCGACAAACTCTCCGGATGATATTTTAAGGGAGACATTAGATAATGCCTTTACCTCTACCTTGCCCATCTGGTATGTTTTGGATATATTTTTTATTTCAATCATTTTATACGGCTATTTACCGGTCACTTCTTTTTTCTTTCTTTGGGGCATAAAGGGATTGGTCCCCGCATCGCTCTTAGGAATAGAAAATTTCTTTGACTTGACGATCACTTTATCCTTCTCATCCACCCCGGAAAGGACCTCTACATTCTTATCATCGGAAAGCCCCAGTCTTACGATCTGCTTGACAGGGGAAATGTTGCCGTTCTTCTGCAATAAAACATAACTCTCATCTTTCTCCTTATGCACCGCCTCAAGAGGAAGAAGCAGGACACCGTCCTTACTGTTTTGTATGAAATTGATCGCAGTATTCATCCCCGAACGGAAAAACGACGGGACATTATCAGGTTTAAGGTCTACTTCATATATAGTCACGTTATTAACGGTCTTAGATTCATAATAAA
Organism: Candidatus Omnitrophota bacterium; assembly: GCA_018822885.1. Lineage (GTDB taxonomy): Bacteria > Omnitrophota > Gorgyraeia > Gygaellales > Profunditerraquicolaceae > JAHJJA01. Next base: position 83 of record JAHJJA010000080.1, on the reverse strand, counting down.
TATGTTCTACGCTAGCATTTATCTTTTCATCAGGATACGCATCAAGAAGTATGACAGCCTTCTGATCCTGTTTTATCTTTCCT
>JAHJJA010000079.1 GCA_018822885.1 Candidatus Omnitrophota bacterium | reverse complement strand
GGTCCTTATTAAAAGTGCTTTCAAGGACATATATACCATCTTCAGGAGAGTTTAATCCATAATCATAGAAGAAAAATGCCGCCAGCTCTTCAGGGTCATAACCTGAATTGATAATTGTATGGTATTCGTTATACCACATAGCCGAAGCCACATCCACCCCGTCACGCAGGAATAAATTGACCGAATAAGACTGTGGCACAACTTTTACATCCAGGCCGTACTTCTTAAAAAAAGCCCGCGGCTGTATCTCAAAATCAGCATCCCATAAACCCACCTTCTTATTATTCATGTCAAGAGGGTCATTTATGCCGCTTGACTTCTTAGCTACCAGCATAAGGCCTGACCTCTGCAGTATCTGTGCTATATTAAGGACCTTGATCCCTTGAGATCTTTTTTCGATCCCCGTAGAAAGCCACATCACGCCGAAATCCACCTTGCCCTCTTCCAATAATTTAAAAGGCGGCTGATCAGGGCCGCCGTTAATTATAGTGACATCTAAACCGTATTTTCTGTAGATACCTTTCTCAAAGGCAGTATAGAAACCAGCGAATTGTGACTGGGGGAGCCATAGCGAGACAAAGGAGACTTTTTTCAACGGCTTCTCGACGCATCTTGCCTCGGAGGCAATAAATAGAGCCGCTATGATGCAGAGGGTTAATTTTAATATTCTCAAAGGATTACTCTTGCCCTAGGTCTTTCTTTTGCATAAGCGTAAGATAATCATCGAGCTCCTGAATGCTGCCGAAGATCTGTAAAGACGGCAAGGCATTAATAATATCGAATACCTTCTTGATTTGAGGCTGGAGATTGACAATGGTCAATATCCCTCCTAATGCCTCAATACCTTTCTTGGCTTTGATTATTACGCGCACGCCTGCGCTGCTCATATAATCCACATCTTTCATATCCAAGACTATGACTTTAGGCTTTAACTGCAAAACAGAATCAACGGCCTTATCTAAAATAATACTGGTATTTGTATCAATGGAACCCGAAGGTGAAAGAGTAACGCATTCCACATTTTTCTTATCGATATTGACCGTAAGCGGCATAGGGCCTCCTTTTCGCACAAGCCGACACCAACCAATCGCCCACAAGGGCGCACTTGGCAGTCATTTATGCCAAAATGCTATATGGCTGGGTGTAACGATTCCTTTCATTAAAACTCAACAAAATTATATACGCGATAACCGGCTATATCAAGTGATTTCTAAGCCTCTCTTTACCCTTCTCTTTCTTATGATATTGACCGCTATTAAGGTGATAAAATAAAATATTACCGCCAGGATCAGCCCCAAAATAAGGCTTCCGATAAACAAGGGAAGATAAAATTCCCACAGCCTTTTAAAAGTCATATTTTTAAAATACGACCAGCTTAAAGGAGGATAGCCGTTATTTAAGATAAACCTGCCTATATCATAAGCGGCCCAGGAAATAAAGGGTAAAGTCGGAGGTATGGAGATATTTGTTCCAAGGAGTATGGCGATTTTATTTGCGCGGCGCACGAGGATCGCCGCCGCGAGAAACATGACTGTGTGTAGCCCATAAAGAGGAGTAATGGCTATAAAAACCCCTATTGCCACTCCGAGGGCTATCTCCGGAGGGGTATTGTTTAACCTGACAAGATCTTTAATGAGTTCTTTGAATGTCTTCTTCACTATTTTATTATACCTGAAAACGGTAAAAAAATGAACGTTTCTATTTTTTCTGAAGGCTTTCAAGACCCGGTCTTGACTTTCTATCGCAATGTTAAGACCGGGTCTTGAAAGAAACGGGGGACGTTTCATTGAAACGTCCCCCGTTTCATTATAAAGCCCGCTGGCTACTCCTCTCATCCGGACTCTGAGAGACCAGCCAATTACCGCGGATTCAAAGGCCCGGAAACTTCACCCCCGGCAAGAGGCAAATCATCGGGTAACCTCTATACCCAATACAAATATACCACATTAAAAAGGCAGATTCAAGGGCTCTTCTTAAAGATATCTTTCATTTGTTTGCCAAAACCCTCAAACTGCTTAACCGTATCAACAACCTTATCAATAAGATCCTGTGGATTTTGACTGGCAAGATTCTTTGCCGCCGCACTTAGAATCATCTTCTTAATCTCACTGACAGATATACTCGGGCTGGTTAATTTTGTCTTAAAATTAAACTCTAAAGCAAGATTGCCCTGTTTATCCGTAAATAAATCCAGGGCGTTCTTCGCAAGATCAAGGCTCGGAAGCTCACCCTCTACAGAAGTTTCCTGGCTTACATAGGTAAGTCCATAAAGCCTAAAATTCGTCGCAACATCCAGATCGTCATTCTTTGCCTTTAGGTTGGAAGCTATATCCAGTTTACCGGACAAAAGTTTTCTGGTAGAGATAAAATCTCCGTAATAGGGGGCAAAATAGACTACATTAAAATCCCTAAGTTGAAAAACAGCATCCATGTCTTTAGGGCAAAAGTCAATAAAACCCTTAAAAGCAATATCCCCAAGTTTTTTTGAAACGGGATCGATCAGGCGCGCGCTCATATTGAATTTAGCGTTAAGCGAAGTCGGCGGGATCATTACTTTAGAGATATCTATATTTATCGTATCCAATGCCACCGCAAACCCCTGCGGCAGGACCTTTTTATCCACGAAAGTAGCTTTCCCGTTCTTGACATTAAGCCCGGTCAGATAGACTTCCGGCGGTTTTCCCTTTTGCTGCGGAAGCGTAAAATTCAGTTTTCCGCCCGCAGACTGCTCGATGTTAATAACCGGCTCGACTATGGTCAATCCATCCAGCACTACTTTTCCGGCAAGAAAACCCAGCAAGTTAGGAGAAACAGAAATGCGCTCTGCCTTTAACAAGTCTCCAATCTCAAGCTTAGACACACTCAAGCGTAAAGGCAGCCCAAGGCTTATACCGCCGATAGTCGCCTTCATGCCGAGATTCTTTTCAATCTGCGACTCAACCAGCTTCTTACCAAACAAGGCAACCAATAAGCTTAAACTTAAGAAAATAACTACTACTATTATCAATACAGTGATCAGTATCTTCTTGCCTAATTTCATCTCTGGCCTCCGGGTAAATCTGTTGGCAGGCCGGTTCTGGCATAGCGCTTTATTCCGGCCTGTTCTCTTTTTCCGACAAGCGAATTACAAATAAAACAGTTATTTTTTTTCTTATCCGTGCTTTCCCTGAATACTCCGCGCATACCTTTATAAGTCACCCTGCGCAAAGGCTCCCTTAGCCCGGTTACAAGCATCAAAAACTCGGTTACCGCAAGTCCGGCAACAATACTGTTAAGAGACACTACTGACGGATCAGGCATCTTCTCCCCTAACCCGTAGCCAAGCACCTGCCTATGGATCTTCTCCCGATCGCTTTCAAGCTCCTGCCTTGCTACTTCCAAATCAACTTGATCCGCGCACAAAAGACAATAATCCCCCGGACGTGCTACTATGACCCTGCCGCCAAACTCCTGATAACCGCCGTCGTTAATGATCTCAGTCCCTGAATCTATTAACGGCTTATTGTATGCCGCGCAAAGTTCACTTAGGATCAAACGCGCGCTATCATTATCCACGCAGCCAAATATTATATCAGGCGCTTGAGCCAATGAATCAATGGCCTCCTCACTGCGAAGATTTTTAAACACACCCCTGACAATGGCCTGCGGATGGGCGTGCAATATCACCCTTTTAGCCACCTCAAGCTTCGGAGCCTTGTCCCTGGCATCTTCGATAGAAGCCCCAACAAGGCGGTTTAGATTTGACTCCTCCACTATATCATCGTCGATCAAAACAAAATCCTTTATCCCCAGATAAGAGAGCATCTGCGCGACAAAGGCTCCTATCCCTCCAAGCCCGACTATCCCGACTTTAGTCCCGCATAACCTTCGTTGGCCATCTTCGCCAAAAGCAAGTATCTGCCTGTTATATCGGTCAAAGGGTTCACTCATTTATTAATTATCCTTATTTCTCTTACGGTTATAGGCGCATGTTTCTTAGGAAGCCAAACCTGCCCCAATAGGTCATCATCAGTCCAAACAAAAGCCCCGTAAATCCTTCCGGGCAGCTTCCACCAGACATATTTCACAAACTCATCCAGCCCCACCAGATCAGTATGCGAGAAATGGGCCGGCCCGGAAAAACGATGGGAGTGACATTCAATAAGATCATAACCCGTTTTCTTCGCCATCAGCATCACCTTCACCTTCTCTTCATCGTCCAACTCCAGATGATAATCGCTCTGATGGCTCCAATTATCCGCCTTTATGCAATGGACCTCTTTGACGTATAAATTTATTATCCCGGAACCCAGATGCGTGTCCGTAAACAGAAAACATCCCTGCTCTTTATGGCCTTTAAATAAATGGGACCTGATATAACGGTATTTCTGCCTCGGAATACTAACCATGACAATCATTAATTCGCCTCGCGCAGCCTAAGATTAACTGCCCTCATAAAAGTAAGAAGATTGTCGCCGCTATTGATATCATCAGCTGATTGCCAGATCTCCGGGTGCCAGGAAAAATAACCCCATGCTCCCCCTACGGGAACGCTCATATGCTCGTTGTAGTTAGAGGGCATTTCTCCGTTACCGAGCCTTAAGCCCACATCTACGTAAAAACAATCCGGGCCGGTATGGGGATAGGTATTCGGTATCAAAAACATTAACTTTGCTGACTGGCGGTTATAACCTTCAGGAAGAGGAAAATCCGGTATCATCACCCAGTCATAATCCTGCCCATGCATAAGGCTTGGGTATCTCTCTTTCAAAAGAGCGATTTCCTGCTCTAACCTCTCCCGCAAGCTATCCTCTTTTAAACTTAGGAGCCCTGCCGAATCTCTGCCCGGGCTTAAGCATCACGACATCGCTATCCTTAAGCGTCTTTTCTGTGCCGTTTGCAAACTCCTCAACAACGGCAAGCCCCTGCGGCAAGTTCCCCAGCCTCCTTACCTCAACTACGCTTATAGACTCCTGATCCCAGGAATACTGCGTACCCTCGATATTTACAGATTGCGACTTTGCTGTCTTTGGCTGCGCCTGCTTCGCCATTTTACTTCCCTCCTTTTCTAAAAACAAGTTATTTGATTTTACCTCTCTAACCAATGCCCATGCACTTCTTGATTTCTTCTAAAAATACTTCTACGTCAAAAGGCTTGACCAGGTATCCGCAATGCGGAATATGCCCTATCTCGGCCGTATCCTCCCCCTCCGCATAACCGGTCACAAAAAGTATCGGAATCCCGGAGGTCCTTTCATTATCGCGTATAATCCTTGCCGCGCCAATGCCTTTTTTCTTATACGGCAAGCGTATATCCATTATAATAAGATCCGGGACCTCTTTAACAGCAAGATCGATCCCCTCTTGGGCGCTATAAGCCCTAAACACATCATAACCGGACTTCTGCAGCACTTTTTCTTCCAGCATACTAAGTTCCCGGTTATCCTCAATTATCAATATCCGTTTTTTCTTTTCCTCTGCCATCTTTACCTCTCTTAGCTCTCCTCCATAGCCTTGAATATGGCTCCGGGAGACGGCCTTTTTACCTTCTTCATCGCTTTGTGCAGGATCTTATGAAAGCTTCCGAATACTGACTCCAATACTATGCTCCAGGGCTCATTATACCTGCTGTCTATGTGGATAGAGCGGGCAACTGACTTGCCCTTAACAGTCAACAATCTGACTCCGGTATCATATTTAAACCTCTTGTCTTTAGCTGAAATAACCTTCTTGGACCAGCGCACTTCACCAACCATAGGAATAGGCCTACTGCTCTTGGGTAGATACACTTTTATAAAAAGGCTCTCTTCTGCTTTAAGCTTTTTTAAAGAACAGAAGCGTATCCCTTCTACGCTGACATTTCTGCTTATGCCTACAAATTCCTTTGCCATTGGAGCATCTTTCTTGTTATTGAGCTTCCTAAATTTTACTTTCGTCACAAGATTGAAATCTTTGACATAAAAATGGACCTTGGTCTCCAAGTCATAACGCTGATACTTACGTCTTTCTTTTGATATGTCCTTCATTTTTCTACCTCCGTTTCTTTTATCTATCCCACTAAACGCTGATACGCGACTGCCTTAAAGGTAAAACGACTATCGCCTTGGTCCATTTGCCTATCTCGCTCTCAAACTTAAGATCCCCTTGGT
>JAHJJA010000078.1 GCA_018822885.1 Candidatus Omnitrophota bacterium | reverse complement strand
CGGAATCTGGGGCGCTTTAGCCACAGGGTTGTTTGCTTCTAAGGCAGTTAATCCCGCTGGAGCCGACGGCTTATTTTTCGGAAATCCAAAACAGTTTTTGGTGCAATTATTAGCGGTTTTGATCACAATAGGATATACTTTCGTGGTCACGCTTATTATCTATAAAGTTGTTGATTGGTTGTTTGGCGCGCGCGTTTCTGAAAAAGAAGAGCTTATGGGCCTTGATCTTACACAACATCGGGAGAGGGCATATACGGTATTAGAATAAAACTTTAGGGTCACAAGGTCACAAAGTCACAAGTATAACTTGTGACATGTGATTTGAAACCCGTTAAAATCGGAGGTTACTATGAAATTAGTCATTGCAATAATCCAGCCTCATAAATTGGAAGAGGTAAAAGAAGAGTTATATAGGCAAGAGATTAATTTGATCACTGTAACTGAAGTTTTAGGCCACGGGCGGCAGAAAGGAATAACAGAGGTTTACCGCGGGCATAAGGAAGCAGGTAATTTGCTTAGGAAGATCCGCCTTGAGATCGCTGTAAATGATAATTTTGTAGAGCCGACTATAAAAGCGATCACAAAGGGCGCAAAAACAGGGGAAACCGGTGACGGGAAGATATTTGTCTTGGCTTTGGAGCAGTGTATAAGAATACGTACGGAAGAACGCGGTTCAGTCGCGATTGGATAAGGGGCGTCTTGGACAAGAACGCCTTGTTTTTTTAAAGGGGTATGGTAAAATAAAGACAAATTATGGTTTAAGTTGGTACTTAAGGAGGATCTATGGGCATAAGACAGGAATTACTATTTAAAATCAAGAGTGTTGATTTGGAGAAGGTTGAATTGCCGAAGAAAGTTTCCAGCTATTTTGGAGAGAATACTTTTAGCACGGAGACTATGCAAAAGTATATCTCCGGGGATACTTTTAATGCCTTTAAGCGCTGGATGGCCGAGGGTGCGACTATTAGTCTTGAACAGGCAAATGAGATCGCTAATGCCATGAAAGAATGGGCTATTGCAAAAGGAGCTACCTATTATACGCATTGGTTCCAGCCCATGACAGGCCTGACTGCGGAAAAGCATGATAGTTTTGTTTCAATAGTCGGCCCCGGAAAAGTAATCGAGAAGTTTTCCGGAAGTAAACTTATTCAAGGAGAGCCTGATGCAAGCAGCTTTCCTTCAGGCGGCATTCGCGCCACATTCGAAGCCCGCGGCTATACTGCCTGGGATCCCTCAAGCCCTGCTTTTATTATTGAAAGCAAACTCGGAAAAACCCTCTGTATCCCTACGATTTTTATCTCTTACCATGGCGAGGCGCTGGATAAGAAGCTTCCGCTTTTGCGTTCTGATGAGGCATTGAGTAAAGCTGCCATCGGGCTTTTGCAGCTTTTCGGCCACAAGGATGTAAAAAAGGTATTTTCTACCTGTGGGCCTGAACAAGAGTATTTCCTGATCGACAAAAATTATTATAATCTTCGCCAGGATTTAGTTATGGCCGGCCGTACCCTTGTGGGCGCGCCGTCTCCAAAGGGGCAGCAATTAGAAGACCAGTATTTCGGCACAATTAAAGAGCGCGTGATTAATTTTATGTTTGATGTGGCAGAAGAGGCTTATAAATTAGGCATACCGGTTATGACCCGCCACAATGAAGTTGCTCCGCATCAGTATGAATTCGCTCCTATTTTTGAAGAATCGAATATCGCGGCAGACCATAATCTTCTTTTGATGGAGTTGATGAAAAAGGTAGCGCTTCGCCATGACTTGGTCTGTCTTTTGCATGAGAAGCCTTTTGCGGGGATCAACGGAAGCGGCAAGCATTTAAACTGGTCGCTTTCGGACGATAAAGGAAACAACCTGCTAGACCCCGGTTCTACCCCCGAAGGGAATCTGCAGTTTTTGGCGATCCTGGTTGCGGTATTGCGCGCGGTATATCTTCACGCTGATCTTTTGCGCGCAAGTATTGCGCTGGCAGGAAATGAGCATCGCTTAGGCGCTAATGAAGCTCCTCCGGCAATAATCAGCGTTTTCTTAGGAGACCAGCTTACAAAGATATTAAATATGCTTGAGAAGGGTGTCAAAACCAATGTGTCTAAACAGGACGTTATGGATCTGGGTATTGCAAGACTGCCCCGGTTCAACAAGGATATGACTGATAGGAACCGCACCTCGCCTTTTGCCTTTACAGGGCAGAAGTTTGAATTCCGCGCAGTGGGTTCTTCGCAGAATATTTCTACGCCTATTACAATAGTCAACGCGATTATTGCTGAGAGTCTTGATTTTGTAGCTGATAAGATCAAGAAAGAGGTATCCGCAGGAAAAGATTTTAATACCGCGGTGCTGCAGGTAGTTGCCCAGCTTATCAAGGAAACAAAAGATATCCGTTTTGAAGGCAATAACTATTCCGAGGAGTGGGTTAAGGAAGCAAAAAAGCGCGCTCTGCCTAATGTGGCTGCGACGTATGAGGCGCTGGAATCCCTCGCGAAAGATAAGAACATTAAATTATTTGAGAAATACAAGGTTTTCTCAAAAGAGGAGATAGTCGCAAGATACCACATTTGGATACACCTTTATAATTTGACGCTTGAAATCGAGGCAAATACCTTAAATGAGATGGTCAACGCCAGTATAGTTCCCGCAGGCTTGGAATACGAAGAGCTTCTTTCGGAAAATCTCCTGCGGCTTACCGAACTTAAAAAGATCGCCGGTTTAAAAATAGAACAGGCCGCGCTCACTGATTTAAAAGAGCATCTAAGCGATGTGATATCCAAGATCTATTATGTCAGGCATAACACTAAAGAGATGGCAAAGCTCCTTCTTAAGGCAAAGAAGGTAGGCGATGAAGAGCGCGCCGAGCTTTATTTTAAAGAGTTAAAACCCCTTATGGAGCATATCAGAAAACACGTTGATGCGTTGGAGCAGGTTGTTTCTGATGAGCATTGGGACCTGCCTAAGTATAGAGAGATGCTGTTTGTAAAGTAGCTCGTTCAAGACCCGGTCTTAACATTGAGATAGAAAGTCAAGACCGGGTCTTGAGAATAGTAGTTACCAAAAAGGAGGGTTTTTTACTTGTATAAGTAGAGGATGAATCTCGGCACATTGTAGTGCATCTTAATTAGTATTTAATAGAAGAACAGGGGCGTTCGATTAGCGCGTTTTAAAGCGTTAAGAGAACGCCTTTTTTTTAATGAGGCCATAACTTACGGAGAGGACGATAGTAGAGCGAAGGTAAGTTATTTGGCCGAATTAATCCCTTATGCCGCTATCTGGCATAAGGGATATATTGTGCTTCACGTTGACTAAGAATTAGGCAAATATGACTACGACGATGATTTCTGATGACGGAATTAAGCTAAAACAAGCGCTGACAGAGATTCTAGAGGCAGGAGGATATGTTTTTGAAGGTGCATCTCATGATGGGGCTAAAGGGACACTGTACAGGTTGGTGCTTGAGGCCATAGAAAAGCCGCTTATTGAGCAGGTGCTTGAGCAGGTAGATGGTAATCAGCTCAAAGCCGCAAAGATATTAGGGATCAATCGCAATACTATGAGAGCCAAGATAAGAAAGTTAGGGATAAGTCCGGATAAATACAGGTAGATTATGAATAACAGGCAAAAGCTTGAAAAATTTGGGTTATACGATCCGAGATTTGAACACGACGCCTGCGGAGTGGGGTTTGTCTGTAATATCAAAGGAAGAAAGTCTCATGAGATAGTCCGGCAGGGTTTGGAGGTCTTAAGGCGTTTGGCTCATCGCGGGGCAACCGGAGCCGATTCAAAGACCGGCGATGGCGCGGGTTTATTATTCCAGATTCCCCATGAATTTTTATTTTCTGCTTGTCAGAAGAATAAAATCGATCTGCCTCAGGAAGGTTGTTATGGAGTTGGTAATGTATTCTTGCCTACTAATGAAAAGGAGCGCAAGTTTTGTAAAGATGTCTTCTCCAGGATCATCAAGGGCCAGGGGCAGATTCTTTTAGGATGGCGCGCTGTTCCTGTAGATGATTCTGATATTGGGCATACTGCTAAACTAACCCAGCCTGCTATTGAACAGATTTTTATTTCAAAGAATAAGTCTTTAAAGGACCAATTGGCTTTTGAGCGTAAGCTTTACGTCATTAGGAAGCTGGTAGAAAACTTTATCCGCTCATCAAGCCTCAAACAAAAATCCTTTTTCTATATCACTAATCTTTCCTGCCGCACTATTTCTTATAAGGGGCTTCTGATGCCGACTCAGGTAGGGGATTATTTTCTCGATCTAAAGAATGTGCATTTTAAGAGCGCGCTTTGCCTTGTGCATTCGCGGTATTCAACCAATACCTTTCCTACTTGGGACTTAGCGCAGCCGTTTCGCTTTCTTGCACACAATGGAGAGATCAATACCTTAAGGGGTAATATCAACTGGATGCGCGCTCGCGAAGGGTTTATAAAAAGTGAGTTATTCGGCCCTAAATTAAAAAAGCTTTTACCGGTGATCGTACCCGGAGGAAGTGATTCCGCATCATTAGATAATCTTTTTGAATTGTTGGTTTTATCAGGAAGGCCCATGGCCCACGCAATGATGATGCTTATTCCCTCCGCATGGGAACAGGACGATTCTATCAGCGAGGATCTTAAGGCCTTTTACCGCTATCATGCCTGCCTTATGGAAGCTTGGGACGGCCCGGCAGCCATTGCTTTTACCGATGGCAAATGCGTGGGAGCGGTCTTAGATAGGAATGGCCTGCGCCCGGCGCGTTATATCGTTACAAAAAAAGATTTTGTAGTTATGGCATCCGAAGTGGGGGTATTAGATATTCCTCCGTCAGATATCTTAAAATCAGGAAGACTTGAGCCTGGGAAAATGTTTTACATAGATACCGAGGCAGGCCGTATTATCGAGGATTCAGAACTTAAAAGCCAGATCGCCGCAGGTAAACCTTATGCCTATTGGCTTAAGAAAAATACCGTTGAGCTTGATAAGCTTCTTTGCAAGCATTCCAGGCGGACAGGCAGTGCTCTAAACCAATTAAAAGCCTTTGGTTACAGCCGTGAGGATCTAAAAATTATTATAAAACCTATGGCAGAAAATGGAGAGGAGCCTATCGGCTCAATGGGAAATGATACCCCTCACGCTGTGCTTTCAGAAAACCCTCAGTTATTATTTACCTATTTTAAACAGTTATTCGCGCAGGTGACTAATCCTGCGATTGACCCTATCCGGGAAGAGCTGGTGATGAGTCTGCGCACTTACCTTGGCCCGGAAGAAAATATTCTGGATGAATCTAGCCGCCATTGCCATAAATTACTCATAAAACAGCCGATTTTAAGCGATAAGGAGCTGGAGAAGATCCGCCATATCAAGAAAAACGGTTTTAAGTCTAAGACGATCTCTCTTTTATTTTGTCTTCAGGATATAGCCGGTTTCAATAAGAGGCTGGATAAGATCTGCCTTGAAGCGCAACAGGCAATAAGAGAAGGGTTCACTTTTATTATTTTAAGCGACCGCGGGGTAAATAAGGATTGTGCAAGCCTGCCCAGCCTTTTGGCGGTATCAGCGGTGCATCAATATTTAGTGCGTAAGGCCTTGCGCGCGCGGGTAGGGCTAGTTTTGGAAAGCGCAGAGCCAAGAGAGGTACATCATTTTGCTTTATTAATAGGATATGGCGCGGACTGTATTAATCCGTATCTTGCTTTTAAAGCGGTAGAGCAACTCGCCATTGAGAAAGAATTAAGCCTGGATTTAAAAAGCGCCCTGCATAATTACATAAAGGCAGTGGATAAAGGGATCCTGAAAATCCTTTCCAAGATGGGAATCTCTACTTTACAAAGCTACCGTGGTGCGCAGATCTTTGAGGCAGTGGGGATCCATAGAGGCGTGATCGATAAACATTTCCCGGGTACAATCTCAAGGATAGGTGGGGTTAGCATCGGGGGGATAGAACAGGAAACAGTTTTAAGACATGGGCAGGCTTTTCCTAAAAGGAAGATCGAGGCTTCTTGTCTGCCTTCTGGGGGCCTCTACCAGTGGAGAAAAGACGGGGAATCCCATCTCTGGAATCCTGAAAGTATCGCCACCCTGCAGGACGCCACAAGGAATAATGATGAAAAGAAATACCGTGAGTTTGCGCAATTGATCAATGAGCAATCCAAACAGCCCACTACCTTAAGAAGCCTTTTGAAGTTTAAGCAGGTAAAGCCGGTTCCTATTGAAGAGGTTGAGCCTGCAAAAGAGATTATCCGGCGTTTTGCTACAGGGGCGATGAGCTTCGGATCGATCAGCAAAGGCGCGCATGAAAATATTGCTATTGCTATGAACCGCCTGCAGGCCAAATCAAATACCGGAGAGGGTGGGGAGGATCCTTTGCGTTTCGCGCCTTTACCTAATGGCGATTCAACTCGCAGCGCCATTAAGCAGGTCGCTTCAGGAAGATTCGGAGTAACCACTAATTATCTGATCAATGCCGATGAACTGCAGATAAAGATCGCTCAAGGAGCTAAGCCTGGCGAGGGCGGACAGCTTCCCGGGCATAAGGTAAGCGCGATTATTGCCCGCACGCGCTACACTACTCCGGGAGTGACTCTGATTTCTCCTCCTCCTCATCATGATATCTATTCCATCGAAGATCTGGCCCAGCTGATCTTTGATCTAAAAAATGTGAATCCCTGCGCGCGTATCAGCGTAAAGTTAGTTTCTGAAGTCGGTGTAGGTACGGTTGCTGCAGGTGTAGCCAAGGCTCAGGCCGACATGATCTTAATTTCAGGCGGAGACGGAGGCACAGGCGCCTCGCCTTTAAGTTCTATTAAACATGCAGGCCTTCCTTGGGAATTAGGGCTTTCTGAAACACATCAGACCCTTGTGCTAAATGATTTAAGGGCAGGGGTGCGCCTTCAGACTGACGGACAATTGCGCACCGGGCGCGACGTTGCAGTTGCCTGTCTTCTTGGCGCAGAGGAATTTGGTTTTGCTACTTCTGTTTTGATCGTCTTAGGCTGCGTGATGTTAAGGCATTGCCATCTGAATAATTGCTCGGTCGGCGTTGCCACTCAGGATGAAGTCTTGGAAAAAAGGTTTCAGGGCAGGCCCGAATACATCATCAATTATTTTAATTTTGTAGCTGAAGAATTACGCCGGATTATGGCAGGTTTAGGAATACGCACTATTGATGAGATGGTGGGCCGCAGCGACCTTTTGGAATTAAGAAAAGACATCCTTCCCTGGAAGGCAAAAGGGATTGATTTTTCGAAGATCCTCTATAAGCCTGAGGTGCCGGAGAATATAGTTACGCATTACCTGGCGAAACAGGATCATCATCTTGATAATAACCTGGATTTGAAATTAATAGATTTGGCAAAACCAGCTCTGGAAAGGGGTTTGCCGTTAGAGATTTTTTCTGAAATATCGAATACTAACCGCGCAACCGGAGCGGGTTTAAGCGGAGAGCTCTGCCGTATCTTTGGTGAAGGGGGCTTGCCAGAGGATAATATCCATTGTAAATTTAAGGGCGTAGCAGGCCAGAGTTTTGGGGCGTGGCTTGCCCAGGGTATTACTTTTGAATTAGAGGGATTGGCTAATGATTACGTGGGAAAAGGTATTTCCGGGGGAAAGATCATTGTTTATCCGGATAAAAGAACGGATTATAGCCCGCAGCAGAACATAATTATCGGTAACACTACTTTTTACGGGGCAATAAACGGCCAGGCGTATATTCGCGGGGTTGCGGGGGAGAGATTTTGCATCAGGAATTCCGGCTTAGATGCCGTGGTAGAGGGAGTCGGAGACCACGGTTGCGAATATATGACCGGAGGGCGCGTGGTGATCTTAGGAGAAACCGGAAGGAATTTTGCTGCCGGGATGTCCGGAGGAATCGCCTATATCTATGGTAAAAAAGGTGATTTTAAAAATAGATGCAATCTGTCTATGGTCAATTTAGAAGAGGTCAATGAATCGGATCTGGTGACGATAAGAAACCTTCTTTCTAACCACTATAAATATACACAGAGCGAGATTGCCAGGAGGATCTTGGATAATTTTGAAAATGAAATAAAGAATTTTATCCGCGTTATGCCTATTGAATACAAGCGCGTATTGCAAGAAGCAGAAATCGACAGGGAATTGGAGCTAGTTGAGGTTTCGGATGGGTGATATCAAAGGATTCATAAAAGTTAAGCGTAAGATCAGCGATCACAGGCTTGTTTGCGAGCGGGTAAAAGATTTTTCCGAAGTAAACATATTGCCGCCGATAGAACATTCTAAGGACCAGGCTTCGCGTTGCATGGATTGCGGTACGCCTTTTTGCCACTGGGGATGTTGCGTAGGAAATTATATACCGGAATGGAATGATCTGGCATTCCGCGGGCATTGGGAAAAGGCGCTTTTGTTACTTCAGGCAACGAATAATTTTCCGGAGATCACCGGAAGGATCTGTCCTGCGCTATGTGAGTACGCTTGTGTTTTAGGGATAAATGATGATCCGGTCACAATACGCGAAAATGAACTGGCTATAATTGAATACGCGTTTAAAAAGGGGCTGCTTAAACCAAGGCATCCAAAAAAGCGCACAGGAAATAAAGTTGCGATCATCGGCTCGGGCCCTGCAGGCCTTGCTTGCGCCGACCAACTAAATAAGGCAGGGAATAATGTGGTTGTTTTTGAGAGGGACGATAAAATAGGCGGGATATTGCGTTATGGGATCCCGGATTTTAAACTTGAGAAATGGATCCTGGACCGCAGGATCAGGATATTAGAGAAAGAAGGCATTAAATTTAAAGTCTCTACCGATATAGGGATAGGTTATCCTGTTTCTAAGCTAACCAGGGAATTTGACGCAGTATGTCTTGCCTGTGGTTCTCGCGTTCCAAGAGACCTGAAAATTGAAGGAAGGGGCTTATCGGGTGTTTATTTTGCTATGGATTACCTGATCCAATCTAATAAAAGAGTGCTTAAAGAAAAGATTGTTCCTGATAAGATCATCGATGCTAAGGGGAAAAGGGTAGTGGTTATAGGCGGAGGAGATACAGGTGCTGATTGCGTGGGTGTTGCGCACAGGCAAGGGGCTGCCTGTGTTATGCAGATCGAGATTATGCCTCAACCTTCGACGTGCCGCACAAGTGATTTTCCTTGGCCCAAGTATCCTATGATTTTGAAGACCTCTGCCAGCCATGAAGAGGGAGGCAAGCGTAAGTGGAGCGTATCGACTAATAAATTTATCGGTGAAAACGGGCACTTGCGTAGACTTTCTTGTGTAGAAGTAAAATTTGAAAACGATAATAATGGTTGTATGCAGGCTAAAGAAGTAGCAGGGAGCGATTTTGAGATAGAAGCGGATTTGGCTATTCTTGCTTTGGGTTTTATGTATCCGGAGAAGAGGGGAACTGTAGAGGAATTAGGGCTTGAGCTTGATAGCCGCGGCAACGTAAAAACAAACGGTGATTTTATGACTTCGGCAAAAGGGGTTTTTTCCTGCGGCGACATGCGCCGGGGCCAATCTCTGATTGTCTGGGCCATAAGCGAAGGCAGGAATGCCGCTTCAGCAATAGACAAATTTCTTGAAAAATAGCGTATTTGTAGTAAAATATAACTAATTAAAAGCATTTAATAACAGGTTGAGGTAGGAGAGCCCACCTGTGACTTTTATAGGTAGGGCTTTTTTATAGTATAGTTAATATCAAGCGTTTTGCTATACTACTGCGAAAATCGCTTGCAGTTATTGCTGAAAGCGATTTTCTTGTTTAATACATGCTTGGCGCAAATCTAATTCTAGCTATTATCTTTATTCCGGTCTTAGGGGCATTCTTTTTGCCTTTGATCGGACGTTTTTCTTCTCGCCTTAGGAATTTAATCTCCCTTTTGCTCGTAGTCATTTCTTTGGTACTCTCCTGTAAATTAGCCTCGATCGTCCTCTCCGGAGCTACTATAACTATAATTAAGCATTTTCCTCTCGGCCTTAACTTTACTTTGACCGCGGACTGCCTGGCTGTATTTATGGCTATTACCTCGTCTTTTATAGGCGCGGTGATACTTTTGTACTCCTTTGGCTATATCAGTCACTACGAAAATCAGAGCGAATACTATTTACTGGTCGTACTTTTCCTGGGTTCGATGATGGGGATAATATTTTCCCAGAACCTGATCTTCCTCTATTTATTTTGGGAACTTACCGCGGTGGTGAGCTGGCGGCTTATCGGCTTCTTTAGGAAGCCTCTGGATATCCTGCGCGCGGATAAGGCGTTTTTGATCACTGTTTTCGGCGCCCTTGTGATGCTGCTTGGTTTTATCAGCCTTTATCAGGAAGTCGGTTCCTTCGATTTAACGGTCATACGGGAGGTATTGCAGTCTAGGCCACTTTCCAATATTACGGTTTTACTTATACTTTTTGGCATATTTGCCAAGTCAGCAACTCTCCCTTTGCACACTTGGCTGCCTGACGCAGGCGTTGCCCCTTCTCCGGTGACCGCGCTTTTGCATGCCGCGGTGCTGGTAAAGATCGGCGTATATGTATATGCCCGGATTTTTATTGCCAGTTTAAACATCGAGCAGATCTGGCATATCATAATCCCCGCTTTAGCCTGTTTAAGCGCGATAGTCTCCGGTTTTGCGGCGTTGGTAGAAACTGACCTTAAACGTATCATCGCTTATTCCACAGTCAGCCAGATTGGCTTTATCTTTTTTGGTTTCTCTATAGGAAATGAATTTGGAGTGGCGGGTGGGCTTTTGTATATCCTTATGCATGGTTTAGCAAAGGCAGGGTTGTTTCTTTGCGCCGGTATAGTCGAGCAAAATACCAAGATCAAAGACGTTACTAAGCTCGGCGGCTTAATAAAAACCATGCCTTTTACAGCCATAGCTTTCTTATTTTGCAGTTTATCGGTAATGGGCGTGCCGCCTTTCGGGGGTTTTTTTAGCAAATTTCTGCTTTTTTTGAGTACGGCAAAAAACGGGCAGTGGGGGCTTACCTTTGCATTCCTTGCTGCCGCTGTCTTGACCGTGCTTTATCTTTTAAGGGCTTTTAACCTTGTATTTCTGGGGGAAGAGAAGTCTGAGGCAAAAGAGGGATCTCCGATAATGGTGTTTTCCGTGGTTTTACTTGCTCTGTTGTCTTTGGCAGGCGGGGTATTAATAAAGTATCCTTTAGATTTTGTGATCAGCGCGGTTAAGCAGATGCTGGGAGTGGCTTGATGAGAGAGGCAGGATTAGCTTTACCTATATTGATACCGTTAGTTGCCGGGATATTGGTCTTATTGATCCCTGATAAGTTAAGGCGTGCAAAAGAAACAATAGCTGTTTTGGCGTCCCTTGCGAATTTGATCATTGCGGTCAGGCTTTTTGGAAAAGGCGTATTTTTTTCTTTGCCTTGGGCCGGCTTTGGTATAGACTTTTCGCTGAATCTGGACCGTTTGAGCTCTTTTATACTGCTTGCGGTATCGACTTTCGGTTTTTTAATAGCGGTTTATTCCTGTAGTTTTATGCGCCGGAGGAATTGCCTAAGGCAGTTTTACTGCTATTATTTGGTTTGCCTTTCTTTTGTCTGCGGAGCAGTGCTTAGCAACAACCTTCTTTTAATGCTCTTTTTTTGGGAGGGCATGCTTGGGGTCATCTTTGGCATGATCGCGATAGGAAATAAGGATGCATTTAGGACAGCGCTCAAGGCCTTTATAATCATTGCCATAGCAGACCTTTGTCTTATGCTTGGCATTGCTCTCACCGGGTATCTTTCTTCGACATTTGAGATCTCTAAAATAAGATTGCCGCTTACTCCTTTGGCAGGCGTTGCTTTTGTTTTTCTAATGATCGGGGCTATTTCAAAATCAGGCGCTATGCCCTTTCATACCTGGATTCCCGACGCCGCAACTGACGCGCCGCTTCCCTTTATGGCCTTTTTGCCGGGCGCCTTAGAGAAACTTCTGGGCATTTATTTTCTCGTAAGGATATCTACCCAGATGTTTGATTTAGTGCCGGATTCTAAATTAAGCTTTATCTTGATGGGTATCGGCGCGATAACTATCATCTGCGCGGTCATGATGGCGCTTATTCAAAAAGATTATAAAAGGCTTTTGTCCTATCACGCCATAAGCCAGGTGGGGTATATGATCCTTGGTATCGGCACTGCTGTTCCCGTAGGTATTATCGGCGGGCTGTTTCATATGCTTAACAACGCGATGTATAAAAGTTGTCTATTTCTGACCGGCGGAGCAGTGGAAAAACAGGCCGGGACAACTGATTTAGAAAAATTAGGCGGGCTGGCCAGAAAGATGCCTGTTACCTTTGCCTGTTTTTTGGTTGCCGCTGTTTCTATTTCCGGCGTGCCGCCTTTTAACGGATTTTTCTCAAAAGAGCTGGTTTATGACGCGGCATTAGAGCGCGGTTTTATATTCTATGCCGCAGCGCTCCTGGGGTCATTTTTTACAGCGGCCTCATTTCTTAAACTGGGGCATGCCGCATACTTTGGCAAAAAAAGGCAGGAGAACGAACAGGTCAAAGAGGCAAGTTGGCCTATGCTTATCCCGATGATAGTTATTGCCGCAGGTTGCGTATTGTTCGGTGTTTTTAATGGCCTGCCTTTAAATAAACTCATCCAACCTGCTTTATCTGCTAAGTTGGGGGGGCATGATTATAGCGGTTTTCCGGCTAATATCTGGTTGATTGTGATTACGGTAATAGTTTTGATTGCCGCATTAATTAATCATCTCTTTGGAGTTAAGATAAACGGAAGCGGCCTTAAGGCAGTTGACCATATACACTATGCGCCCGGATTAAAGAAGATTTATGATTTGGCCGAGAAAAGATATTTTGATCCTTATGATATCGGGTTAAAGGTAGTGGGCGTATTTTCGAGTATATTTTTTAGGTTTGACCGGGCAATCGACTGGATATATAACAATTTAAGCGTTAAGGCAGCTTATTCGGCAAGTGAATCTTTGAGGCGGATGCATAACGGTAATTACGTGGTTTATTTGGGGTGGTCTTTATTGGGCCTTGTTTTTATGATAATCTTTCTTGTGAGTACAAAATAGGATAAAGTTAATAAATGGATTCCCTGCTTATTTTAGTCCCGTTATTTAGTTTGATGGTTCTAAACCTCGCTTTCCAGAAGGCGATGAAAAGGATCGCCTTTGGCTGGGCGGTGTTTCTTGTGCTTGCGCAGGTGTGTCTGGCGCTTTTGCCGTCTGCATCTTTTTGGAGCTCTCCGATAAATCTGTTTTCCGGGCTGTTTAAGTTTGATCTTGGAGTGGATGCCTTAAGCTTGCTTTTGCTTCTTTGTATCGGAATAGTCAGTTTTGTCACTTTGCTTGTCGCAAGGGCGATGATCCAGGATCCGGACAGGAGGTTCAATTTTATAAACCTTGTTTTGTTTTCTTTGATCGGCATGAATGGGGTAGCTCTGGTCAAGGATATTTTCTCTCTTTATGTCTTTATGGAGATCTCCGCGGCTGTTTCTTTTATTATGATCGCTTTTGATAAAGATAGGCTTGCCTTTGAGGGGGCATTCAAATACCTTATTTTCTCGGTTATTGCCACCGTGCTTATGCTTTCAGCTATCGGGCTCCTGCTTTTTATTTCTGGCAGCACTTCCTTTGTAGTTATAAGGGACGCAATTATGGATGCGGGAAGAAGTAATATGGTGATCTTTGCTATAGCTATTTTTCTCTGTGGTTTATTTATAAAGAGCGGCATCATGCCTTTTCATGGCTGGCTGCCGGATGCTTATTCAGCGGCCCCTGCGGCGGTCTCTGTATTTCTTGCCGGGATCGTTACTAAGGCGCTAGGCGTTTATTCTCTTATCAGGGTTGTCTATTATGTTTTCGGGCTTAGCAGTTCTCTTCAGGTGTTTTTACTTGCCATCGGTGCTGTATCAGTCGTCCTCGGTTCTCTTTGCGCTCTTACACAGACGAACATGAAGAGGATGTTTGCGTATTCGAGTATCAGCCAGGTCGGTTATATCATATTAGGTTTAGGCAGCGGCTCGGTACTGGGATTGGCCGGGGCGATGTTTCATTTTTTTAACCACGCTGTTTTTAAATCACTGCTTTTTGTAAATTGCGCCGCAATAGAAAAACAGGCAGGTACAACCGATATGGATAAACTCGGCGGTATATCTAAGTCTATGCCTTTTACCGCTATAACGAATCTATTGGCAAGTTTATCGATTTCAGGCGTGCCGCCTTTAGCCGGGTTCTGGAGTAAGCTTGTTATTGTGGTAGCGCTATTTATCTCCGGGCATTATATTTATGCTGTTATCGCGGTGCTGGCCAGCCTCTTGACTTTGGCCTATATGCTTAGCGTGCAAAGGAATATTT
>JAHJJA010000077.1 GCA_018822885.1 Candidatus Omnitrophota bacterium | reverse complement strand
TGTTTTTAAACCTTTGCATAATTATTTGGGCCTTAGTGATAAAGAGTATCCAGTGACTGCGCAAGTATATAAAACTGTAGTTTCGCTGCCTATTTATCCTCTATTGAAAGAAGCCCAGGCTAGATTTATCATTGATAAAGTGAGAAGTGTATTAAAATAATCAAAAATGAGCCAATATTTTAGAATCCTTTTTATTTCCTTGATCGCGTCATTGGTGCTTGTGCCATTTGCGCGTTTTATCGCCTTTAAGTTTGATATTCTTGACCACCCCAAGACTAGAAAGATACATAAGCAACCCATGCCAAAGCTTGGCGGGCTTGCAATGTATCTTGCCTTTGTGGTCGGCACACTTTTTAGTTTTGATTATAATCATCAGCTAAAAGGTATACTTATCGGCTCAAGCATTATCTTATTCATCGGGCTTATTGATGATATAAGGCACCTTCGCGCTTCGCTGCGCCTTGTTTTCCAGATCATTGCTAGCGTCGTAGTGGTAACGCATGGGGTGGTGATTAAGGTTTTCCCTTATTATCCGGCCAATGTCATTGTTACTATTATCGGCATTATCGGTATAACTAACGCGCTTAATTTTCTCGATAATATGGATGGTCTCGCCGGGGGGATAGCGGCGATCTGTTCCTTTGGTATCGCGGCAATTGCTTATCACACAAACCAGCGCTGGCTGATATTCTTATCAGTCAGCCTCTTAGGAAGCTGTCTTGGTTTTTTAAGGTACAATTTCAAGCCGGCAAAGATATTTATGGGGGATTCCGGGAGTACATTCTTAGGCTTTACTATCGCGTCAATGTCTATTATGTCAGTCTGGTCGGATTATAAAATAGTCGCGATAACTATCCCTGTTTTAATAATGGGGCTGATGATCTTTGATACTACGATGATCACGGTCCTGCGTATTGTAGAGGGTAAGGTGCGCACTTTCAGGCAGTGGCTGGAGCACGCGGATACAGACCATGTTTCGCACCGCCTCGTGCATATGGGCTTAAGTGAAAGAGAGGCAGTGATGTTTCTTTATATCTGCAATTTTATTATGGTCGGAATTGCGATCTCTATGCCACGGGATGGCATAAAGACCGCTTATTTTGCTCTTGCGGGGTATATATTTGTTTGCGCCTGGGGGATCTGGAAGCTGCATCAGATAAAAATAAAGAAAATCAATTATAAAAGGGGTTAACCATGAAGATTTTGATTACTGGCGGCGCTGGTTTTATAGGTTCTCATTTAGCCGGAGAATTATTGAAGAAGGGTTGTAGCGTAGTAGCTTTGGATGATCTCTCCACCGGAAAGCTCGAGAATGTTAAGCATTTAAAAGAGCATGCAGGTTTTAGCATCAAGGTAGATAGCATCATGAATGAAAAACTGATGGGCAAGTTAGTCAAGGAGAGTGATGCTGTATATCACCTGGCTGCCGCAGTAGGAGTCAAATATGTAATAGATAATCCTTTAAAATCCATTGAGACGAATGTGCGCGGAACCGAAATAGCCCTTGGGCTGGCAAGTAAATACGATAAGCCTATTTTGATCGCTTCTACTTCAGAGGTCTATGGCAAAAATTGCAAGGTGCCTTTTAAAGAAGAGGACGATAGTGTCATCGGATATACAAAATTGTATCGCTGGAGTTATGCCTGCACTAAAAAGCTGGATGAGTTTCTGGCTTTTGCCTATTTTAAAGAAAAAAAGAATCCGGTTGTGATCACGCGTTTTTTTAATACCTGCGGAGAGCGCCAGACAGGGGAATATGGGATGGTGGTGCCTCGTTTCGTAAAACAGGCGATTCTTAATCAGCCAATCACAATTTTCGGGGACGGAAAACAAAAAAGATGTTTCTCTTATGTGGGCGACGTAGTCAGGGGGGTAATCGCTTTGATGAACACCCCTAAATGCTACGGCGAAGTGTTTAACATCGGAAATGATAAGGAAATCAGCATTGAGGAGTTAGCGCACAAAATAAAGGAGATGACCAATAGTAAATCTCCTATACATTATATCTCTTATCAGGACGCTTATGGGGATGGTTTTGAAGATATGCAGCGCAGGGTTCCTAACCTTTCAAAGATTAAGAAATTTATCGGCTACTCGCCCAAGGTCAATCTTAAAGAAATGCTGGAGTTGATCATTAAAGATTTTAAGGCCTAAGCCTTTCCTCTTACCGCTAATACTGCTTTTCGTAATCCTCTGCTTTAAAAGCTACTTCAGGGTGTTTATTCCAATATGATTTTTTATGCCTATTGATTTTTCTGTCTAATAGGTCATTTCTAAATAGCCGGATAATAAGCCCAATAGGGGTAAAGACTAAATAAAATAATATAATTAAGATTAATTTAGTGTTTAACCAGCCTAATATGTGAGCAAGCCTCATCCATGGGATATAGATTAATTTTAGGGAGCCCGGACAAAATGACCCAAGGAATAAAAAGGCCGCCGAGATCGAGAGCGTAATGCTTGAGCTATGTTTGTGCTTAATAAATATCAAAAGAGATATAATACAGAAGGCGGCTGACATAGTAAGGCCGAATTTCTTTAAGTTTCTCCTGCTTAGGTCTAGTTTTTCCATATTATCTTAGTCTAACTCAAAAACCTTCTGCCATTTTATATCTTTTTGAAGCGGCTCCTGTTCCTTTTTCTGCAGCAGAAAACATCCTATGATCAAATAATCCATTTCAGTCCTTAAGAAGCATTTTAAGGCATCTTCCGGGCTGCAAACAAGGGGTTCGCCTCTGACGTTAAAAGAGGTATTAATGATTACCGGGCAGCCGGTCTTTTTGTAAAAAGCGTTTATCGTGTCGTAATATAAAGGGTTGTCGTCTCTTTTAATAGTCTGGACCCTTGCGGAATAATCTACATGAGTGACTGCTGGTATTTCAGAGCGTTTTACCTTTAACTTCTCGAAACCGCTTAAGTTTGTCCCGTTGTCTTTTACCTCGATCTTAATTTTCGCTTTTATCGGAGCAACTAATAGCATATAAGGGCTTTCCTTTTCCAGTTCAAACCAATCAGAAACCTTTTCGCTTAAAACAGTAGGAGCGAACGGCCGGAAAGATTCTCGGTATTTAATTTTTAGGTTCATCCTTGATTGCATCTCGGGATTGCGTGCATCGCCGATAATACTTCTTGCCCCAAGCGCCCTCGGCCCGAACTCTAATCTTCCCTGAAACCAGCCGACGACATTCCCTTGCGCGATAATTTCAGAGACTTTCTCAGGAATCTCGGAGTAGGAAAGTTTCCTGTAAGAGGCCTTTTCTTTTTTGAGAAAGCTCTCAATATAATCATCGCTGTAATAAGGGCCTAAAAGCGAGCATTTTTGTTGGTCATGCTTTTCGTCGGCAAAGCGTTTATTACCCAGATATTTATGCCATATTAGTAGAGCTGCGCCAACAGCGCCTCCCGCGTCTCCGCTTGCTGGCTGGACCCAAATATCCTTAAAATGCCCGGCACGTAGAATCTTGCCGTTACTGACGCAATTCAAGGCAACTCCTCCCGCAAGGCAAATCTTATCCATTCCAGTGGTTTTATGGACATGTTTTGCTATTCTAAGCACGATTTCTTCCGTTACCTTTTGGATTGAGGCAGCGATGTCCATTTCTCTTTGGGCTATTTTTGTTTCCGGTTTTCTAGGTGGAGCGCCGAATAGTTTATCAAAATTCTTATTGGTCATGCGTAAAGTGTTGCAGTAACCGAAATACTTCATGTTTAATTTAAATGAGCCGTCTTCTTTGAGGTCAAGCAGTTCATTCAGAATCAAATCAACATATTTTGGCTCTCCATATGGAGCAAGGCCCATTACTTTGTATTCACCGGAGTTGACTTTAAAACCCGTATAATAGGTAAACGCGGAATAAAGAAGGCCAAGAGAATGAGGGAAGCGCAGGGTCTCCAGTATTTTGATGCCGTTATCTTTTCCTATTCCAAAGCTGGCTGTGTCCCACTCGCCTACGCCATCCATGGTTAAAAATGCCGCCTCTTTGAAGGGGGAGGGGTAAAACGCGCTTGCGGCGTGCGATTCGTGATGTGAGGCAAAAAGGATCTTGCCTTTGTAGTTAAGTTCTCTCTGTATGAATTCCGGGATCCAGAGTTTTTGTTTGAGCCATAGAGGTATGGCCTGAATAAACTGGCTTATGCCTGAAGGGGCGTAGGTAAGGGAAGTCTCCAGTATCCGTTCAAATTTTATGAGCGGTTTATCGTAAAAAACCACATAATTTAAATCTTTAATCGTTATGCCGCATTCCCTTAAGCACCAGTTGATAGAATGTGTCGGAAAAGCAAAATCGTGTTTTTTGCGGGTAAACCTTTCCTCTTGCACGGCAGCGACGATTTCTCCGTCATGCACAAGGCAGGCCGCGCTATCATGATAAAAACAGGATATTCCCAAGATATTCATATATTATTCCTTTGTAGTAATATTAGAGCATAAATGGCGGTTTGTCTACCGGAAAATTAAGCTAATTTGCTCTTGACAGTTGGTGGATTGAGGTTATAATATACTTAAATTTAAATAGTAAAATTTTACTATAATGAGGACTTGACTTATGGAGCGTAAGCGAACATAAGT
>JAHJJA010000076.1 GCA_018822885.1 Candidatus Omnitrophota bacterium | reverse complement strand
TGTGTAGACACCTGCTCTTACGCCGCCGACCACACCTTTTTCAGCAGCACTTCTGGCGTCACTCTGAAGATCAAAATACTTCGGAATGGCGACAATAGCGAGTATCGCTAAGATAACGATGACCATGACCAACTCGATGAGCGTAAAACCTCTTCTCCTATTCATACTCCCTCCTTCTGTTTAAACTGCTTATTATGAAAAAGCCAACATATCGACAAAACGCTTTAGCCTTGCGAAAAATCCCAAATTCCTCTTATGATGACGCTTGGCCACTTTTGTGCTTCTGTGATACATTTTCTTCATCTTACCACCCCCTTTAACAAAAAGCCCTAACAAACACACAGCATGCTAGGGCGCATAAAAAACCTTGAGGCGAACGCTCAAGGTTATTTCCTTTGGCAACCCCGCTATCCCTTATTTTACCAGGACCGGAGGTTTTGCGTCCCACCCTTGCGAATGGTTTGCCTCCGCCAAAACACTTGGCGGACCTCGCCCATCGCTAAACGACGGACGGGTTTATCAGTCAACCAGATTGTTAATACACACTTAGTATAACTTATTTTTTACACTTTTGCAAGTCCAAGGGGATGTTTTTAAGGCAAGGCGCCACTATTCTTATAACTTATATATTCTTCTATTATCTTCTTATGATCGAACGCAAAGGCAAGTTTCTCGATCTGGCTTAACTCTACCACTCTAAGGCCGGCCGCGTCATCACCAGCCTCAGGCTTACCTTTGGCCCTAGCAATAAAAACCGTCCCGATTGTATGAAACCGCGGGTCACGCGAAGGATCAGAATAGGTATGAAACTGTTTTAAATCAGTCACATCAAGACCTGTTTCCTCCTTTGCCTCTCTTGCAGCCGCATCTTCCAGACTCTCCCCGTAATCAACAAAACCTCCGGGAAGCGCCCAGCCAAAAGGAGGATTACTTCTTTTGATAATCACAATTCCCCCCTCGATCTCAATGATGGCATCCACTGTAACAAAAGGGCCGTTCATAAGTACCTCTACAGCATGCTCAAGATATCTTATTACACCCTTATTAAAAACACTGAATGCCTCTTCATCATAGAGGCAAAAAACGACTTCTTCAATATTGGATTTGCCGTGGCGAAAATGCCTAAAAACTTCCTGCGCCATGATTTTGGCTGAGGCTAACAACGGAAATCCCCCCACTCCACAGCCAAGCGCGGGGAATGCAATTGATTTTACCTCAAGCTGCTCCGCTAATTCTAACGCGCTTCTAGTAGAATGCCTTACTCTTACTTCATCAGTCTCAAAGTCCATTCCCATTGTAGCTGCGTGGATTACATATTTTGCCGCAAGCTCACCCGCGCCGGTAGCAATAGCAGCTCCGATCTCAATAGGGCCTTTTTTAACTGCCTCTTCCTCGATAATCTTACCGCCTTTTCTTTTTATCGCACCAGCCACTCCCCCGCCCATCAGAAGTTTATTATTCGCGGCATTGACAATCGCATCCACACGAAGCTCGGTAATATCGCCTAGGACAATTTTAATTTCAGTATCTTTAATCTTCACCCAGCCCTTCCTTTCTCCATCTCAACCCGGCCCTTTAGAATGGCTGGGTCATCACTCCCCGATTATCTTTATCAGCGCGCGCTTGCGGCGGCAACCGTCAAACTCCCCGTAGAAAATCTGCTCCCATGGCCCAAAATCCAATTTACCGCCGGTAATGGCAACAACTACCTCGCGGCCCATAATAGTGCGCTTTAAATGCGCATCCCCATTATCCTCGCCTGAAAGATTATGCTGATATTTCTCTTTTGCGTAAGGAGCCAGCTTTTCAAGCCAGGCGCTAAAATCCTGATGCAAGCCGCCCTCATCGTCATTAATAAAAACACTGGCAGTGATATGCATTGCATTCACAAGGCACAAACCTTCTTTTACGCCGCTTTTCTTTACTAACTCCTCTACCTGCGGCGTGATATTGATAAACTCCTGGCGCGATTTTGTATTAAACCAAAGCTCCTGCCTAAAAGTCTTCATATTTGCCTTATCGGGATTTTCCTACTCCTATCCTCTTACAAAATCTTCTAACCGAACACTTACTGCAAAATGGGGAAACCGGCAAACAAATATTTTGCCCGAATGTTACTAGGATCGTATTTAACTCTACCCAGAGATGCCTTGGGATTATTTTCTTTAAGGCCTCTTCTGTTTCCTCGGGCGACCTTGTCTTTATCCATCCCAGTCGATTTGTAATCCGATGCACATGGGTGTCTACGCAAATAGCCGGAATATTAAACCCGAGGCCTAAAACTAAATTCGCGGTTTTCCTTCCCACCCCTTTTATGCTCAATAAGTCATCGATATTATTGGGGACCTTGCCGCCAAAATCACCTAATATTTTTTTATTTGCCTCCAGGATAACCCTGGATTTATTGCGATAAAACCCTACCGGATAAATAAGCTTCTCCATCCGGCTGACGGATAATTCTACCATATCTTTAGGGGTGTCGGCAACCTGAAATAACCGCTTGGATGCCTCCACGGTAGTCTTGTCCTTAGTGCGCAGGCTCAAAATACAAGAGATCAAAACCTGATAAGGATCATTCCTCCTGGAAACCTGGGTCACCGAAGGAACAATGCATTTATTTACCTGTTTTCTAATTAATTTTACCGTTACTGATCTAGTATTCATAAGCAAAAAATTACCCCACGCCATAACCTCCGGGGTGGGGTAATCTCAAAACATACTTATTCCTCTTAATCCGAAAACGCCAGATACCCCATAGTGATAAGCCCTATCAGTGGAATACAAGTCAGTATGCCTATCCAGCCGTCTTTACCACGCTCAAGCGCTATCTTATACCAGACAAACCCGCTAAAACCGATAACGAACAGGAATCCGGCAAACGGAATAGCACCAAGCAGCAATATCAATAAAAACCAATAACTTACTGAACCAATTTTGCACATCAGGAAAAGATTGGCTATCGGGATCCATGCCATCCAGGCAGGATCTTTTGCGGTCTTTTTGGCAATCAAATAAAGGCAGAGAGCCGTATAAATATAGCCAATCAACACAATGATCAAAGATATAATCACCAGGATCAGCGCTACTTTAGCCTGTTCTTTAGTAAACTGGGGAGGGGTTTGCGAAGGCACAGAAAGCCTGAATTGCGATTTCCTGCCGGGGACAGTCAAATCAATATTGGCCTCAGCAGTATCTCCGCTATCCCTTGCCTCTATTTTAAGCGAACTTTCAGAAGCGGATCCGGGGGTGATTTCCACAACCTCTTTTTTGACCTCAAGATTAATCTTGTCAACAGGAACAGTTATATTCTCATCATTGATTTTGTCTATTTCATCGTTAAAATAAGTCACCTCTACTCCGGCAATATCAATTTTTACCGAATCATTGCCCCTTTCGAGGATCTTTCCCTCTATCTGCTTACCGTCCTTCAAAGTTAAAGTATCAGCGTACAAAAATGATACCGCAAGCAACATCGCCACTATCAATAACAATACCCTTTTAATCATAATTCCCTCCTTCTTGGCAATCCCGGACAATAAAGTTCCTCCCCGTTTCCATAATGAAGACTTTCTTGCCGGTGTTATTACATTGGATCGGCCTGGCGATAATCCTGTAACCGTCTTCACGCAGTTCTTTAATTATGACATAACCGTTTACCTTGCCCTCTTTATAGGCATCTGGCAGATATTGAATAAGCGTTTCCTCGGCAAGCGGATATTTACCCTTACTCTCTGCGTGGTAAAACTCTATCGCGGAAGAAAGATTCTTTACCATAGCCTCTGCAGACGCCTGATTGGCCCTGGTCTTTGCCATCACAAAACCTGGTATGACTATTGCTGCCGATATCGCGATAATGATTGCCCCAAAAAACATAACGGCAATGCCAATAAGAAAAGCGACCAAACAACCGCTATTCTTCTTTACTGTTATTTTGCCTTGCGTTATTTGCCCTGCCTGTCCATTTGCCGATGCCGGAGACCGGGAACTCGCGTTGGGAGTTTTAGGCTTGGATAAGGCGCACTCCTTGCAATAGTTCTCGCCATTAAGCATGACCAGGCACTCCCGGCAGATACTCTTGCCGCAATGATTGCAGACAGTTAAAGCTTCGCTCTCAAGATGGTTTGCGCATTTCATGCCGGGCCAGCCTCCTTACCAAAATTGAAGAGATTATAACGCCCATCGGCCTTCCCCAGGAATTTAACGCTAAAGGTGCGGAAAAAAACCGCGAATGGAAGCCCTAAACACGTAGTAAAATACCAAATTGATAGCAAAATCGGTAAGCCTATCAAAGCCGTTAAAACGATAAAAAATGGCTGGAGCGCATGAGAAATAGAGTTATAGATAAAAGACACTAAAAACATAATCAAAATAAGAGGTATAATTATACCGAATGCTACCGCCAAAACCAATAAGATATTAATAAACAAGGCGCAGATCCCCAAAGCAAACCTTATCAGGAAATATTTAAAAACCAAAAGCTTGTTCGATCTGATTATGGCTAATACTACAGGCCATGCCTTCATCACATTAATCCTGTCCTTAAACATTACGGGTATAACAAAATTAATGGCCATAAAAGTAATTATCCAGAATAACAGGAGCAGAAGTATAAATAATAAAGAAAACGGCAATAGGGCAACCGCCGCCTTGCCAAAGCCTGAAGAGGAAAGGTTTTGCGATTGGAACACATGAACAGCCAGGAGAATATCCGCCGCAAGAGCTGCCAGGAAAATAGTCAGAAATACCAAATAAAAAGAAAACAAAGAGTTACCAAGGATTTTATTTCTAAAAAAGGGGCCTTTAATGGAAGCGTCATTTCTGATTACATCCTCCAGAAAGATAAAATCAAGGCGGCAAGAAAGCCAGGTTATGATCAGAAAAAAGGCCAGAAGGATTAACCCTATAGCTATGATTAAGAAGACAGCTTTTTGTCGGTAGAGTTGAGAGAATTTACTTTTTAGTTCTTTTAACGGCCCTTTCCGGGTAAGATTATCTGCTTGGTTAACGGAGGCAGTCTCTGTCTGCGATTTTAAAGGCTTGCTGATTTCCTGTTTAGGTTTAGTGCCGGTATTGTAAGGAAGGTTAAAATTACAACCGCCTCCGACGAGCGAGCCGGATAATAAAGCTACAAAAGTCAGGATCAGCCATTTTTTAAGCTTAAAAGGCCTGAATAAAACCAGGCCTGTCCATTCAATAGAAGCACTTATTAAATCGCTGAAACTTACCATCAACTCCTAATAGCTAAAATACTGCTGGATTACATATTCAACTGAAGCATAAACTCGGTGTAGTAACCATTCTTCATGCTGATCTTACCAAGCGAATCCCTGTATTTAAGAGAGCGCCCAAAGGAGTAACCGCTTGATATCGAGCCCCTGATATTCTTATTTAACTTGTATTCAAAGCCCAACCCCAGATGTTTTTCTTTATACGCCAAACCTACGTTATCCAGATTATCTTTTCTTACCTTGAACTCAATATTGCTCATGTTCGCCTCAACAAACAGGCTTAAATCTTTATTAAAATAGTAGGAAACAGTCGGATTCTCCGGCATTAGATTAAAGGTCCACTTTTCATTAGGTTTATAGAATATACCGCCAAAAGGAGTATAAGGCGATTCATAACCGGGATACACGGCAAAACCTACGGCAAGAACCAATTTTTCGTTTGGCTTGTAAGCTACGATAGCGCGCCCGGGAAGACGAAAACTTGAGGCCTTAAAATTCCAGTTATCGGAAGCAGCTGTCGGCCTTAACCCAAAACGAAAATAAGTCTTATCTACATTAAAGAATGGCATCGTAACATCAATGCCCCCGGTAACAGAAGTAAGGTGCGCGGGGACTTTTACATTTGTTGAATTATCAATGCCTATGTAGTTGGTGCTAAGCCCAAACTGAATGGGTAGTTTTCCGGAGATCTTAGTTTCATAACTGTACTCGAACTCTTCCTGCGTGACCCTGACTTTCCCATCCGCTCCATTTACGCTTTGCTTCGGAAAATACCTGACTACGTTGTCAATTTCGTGCGCCAAGGGCTCATCCTCTTCCTCTACCGCCTGAATAGCAATAATGCTATCCAGCCTTTGGCGGCCCTTGTCAAGCTTCATTCCGGCATAATCTGCTTCAGCCAAAGCCATATCTTGGGCAATCTCTTTTTCACTAGCTGCTGGGATAACGGCTGCTTCAGCCTCGGGCATCACCTGGGCATAAGAAAACAGGGGTAAGAAAACCAATAAAGACAACAACGCTAAACAAAATATATTTTTCTTCATTTTTTCCTCCTTTATTAGTGCTATGCTATCACGGAATTCTTTTTAAAACAAGGAAATTCTATTTTTGCTGACCGAAAATAGCGTCCTTAATACTCTTTATAATATCTACTACTGCCGTCTTAAATTTATATTTTGGATCCTTAAGCGTACCGCTAATAGTAATCGTGCCGAATTTACCCGCCCGGCCTATAATTGCCGTAGCGATATCCTTAAAAGTACCGGTCATAGGGACATTTTCATCAAGGATATTGACATTAAGCGTAGCGTCTATCGAACTATTGAACCCCAGTTTTACAGATCCGCCCACTTCCGAAATATTGCTTTTTAGCAAAAGATCATTGGTGGAAACATATTTATCCTGTATTACAAAACTACA
The DNA here is from genome assembly GCA_018822885.1 of Candidatus Omnitrophota bacterium. GTDB lineage: Bacteria > Omnitrophota > Gorgyraeia > Gygaellales > Profunditerraquicolaceae > JAHJJA01. Next base: position 9,435 of record JAHJJA010000076.1, on the reverse strand, counting down.
GCGGCCTTCGCGGAAAATAATATTGGCAAAATCTTTGATAAAAACCAGGGTACCCAAACCCTTAAATAAATTAAGCTCCCAAAGCCTTCCTTCGTTAATATTGATCTTTCCGGAGCCGGTAACTTTAGAGAGATTATTGCCATAACCACTTAGCTTACATTCGGCATTGATAGTTCCGGAGATATCCTTATCTTTTGACGATGTATCTATTTTAAGTTTCTCTATTTTTACGCCCTGGATCAGGGCATCCAGCATACAGGGCATATTTTGCGAATTTAAGTTCCATTTCCCGGTGGCCTGCACTATTCCGTCATACAACGAGAGATTTAAAGCCGACAGATCTATCATGCCGTTAGTTTGGGAACAGGCCACAGAGAGATTTTTTCCTTTTAATCCGTAGGCTGAAACCTCATCGCTGGTAAGCTTGACCTCTGCGTTACATTCTTTAAATTTGGCTAAATTCCCGCTTAAATTAAACTGCGCATGCGCTATCCCTTGCGGTTTTACTTTCTCCAGCACATCCTTGGATTTTTTTAATACTGTTTTTAACTCTGACAGGTTCACGTCCAGCCAGCCGCTTAAATCCGCATAAGGCCCCTCTTTATTAGATGCATCGATATTCCCTAAGACGGAAAATTTAGAATTGAAATAATTCCCCTCGAGCTTTGAGATCGTAATCAGCTTATTCGAAACCGAAAAAACAGAATGTAAATCGATATCTCCGGAAGAAAGGCTGATATCTGCGGATGGGGCTTTAAAATTCTCAACACTGCCCGATAAAGTATACGGGATACCGGCATATTCAAAATCCAATTTTCCGGATTTTATCTGGTCTGCTGCAAATTCAATCCTTCCGTTTATTTTATTAAAAGCCTTAGGGGCTTTATCAAGCTTTAGCGTTCCCCCAAGCACATCAAGATAACCTTCCGCCAAGACCCGTTTCTGACGCGGCTCGCCCTTTATCGAAATAGCCAACTTGGAATTGCCGCTTAAGCTTCCGGGAAGATCAAATTTTATTTTTTCTTTGATTATTTTCTGTAATGAATCCAAAGACGGGCTTAAAAAAACATTGATGTCAATGGCCGGATCCTTGAAATCGATTATTTTAGCGTTTGCGTTGACCTGGTATCCTAATAATTCAGCCGTGATCGTCTGGGCATATGCCCTGGTGTTATCAAAAGCGATCTCGGTATTGATCTTATCGATCGAACCTACGTAATCTAACCCGCGCACTCCTGAATCAAAGACTTTAGCGGTCCCGGAGAATTTTAACTGCTTATCTTTGAAACCGTACTCGAGAGCAGAGTTGACTTCAGCATTAAGTATCATGCTACCGACTAAATTCGCAATACCTAAATCATTATTTTCCAAAGAAATATTTGCTTTTAAATAATCATCCTTGTAATTTAACTCCGAGGACAGATTTATCGAGCCCTGCGGGATCATGATGCCGGCTTGGCTGTAGTAGGCGCTGAACTCTTTCGGGGAGATATCGGATATAGAGACCTTAGCTGATAGAGTATTTTCCTGGATCCTGAATTCTCCGGTTGCGGCTAAGTTTATCGCAGCTTTAGCCGGAACTTGAGCCTTTAAGCTGAATTTTATCCAACTAGGCAGGGAAAACCTAAAAGAGGCGTTCAGGTTATTTATATCCTTACTGAATCCACCGGGAACGGCATCATCACGGAAATGAATAAGGGCATTACTAACGCCAAGGTGAAAAAGAGTAAACTTAAAACCTTGCTTTTTCTTTTCAATAACAACCCCCATTCCTTCTTCCGGAGGACGAGCTGCTTCTTTAGAGGGCTGGACTTCGGATAAAGGAGGCCTAGGAAACAAATCTTCAAGATTAAAGGTATTATCCTGCCTGCGTTCAACATAAATCTCGGGAGACTTAATACTTAAATGAGGGATGATTATCTTTTTGTGGAAAATCGGCAAAATCAAAACAGCGCAGGAGGCCTCCTTTATACTGATAATCGCCTTGTTATTATCATAGAGTGCTAGATTTCTAAGCACAAGGCCTTTAAAAATATCGGCCTGAATGGATTCAAGCCCGACTTTCTTCTGCGTAGCATCCTCAATTGCGCGCACGATAAGGGCTTTTACTTTTTTAGGGAGAAATACTTTGTTAAGGAAGGTTATCCCGGAGAAGACAAGAACGGCCAAGATCAAAACTACGATCAGGATCTTTTTCTTCATTTCTTTTTGGAATTAATACACCTTTTAGCCAGCTTTAACGCATCCTGCTTGTTCTTGATCTTTCCGATCGCGTGCGCCTCTTCTATTTCAGAAAGGATCTTTCCGATCAAAGGTGAAGGTTGCAATTTAAACGCCTTGATCAGATCATCCCCGGTGACTAAACGAGGGAGTTTTTCTTCTTTGGCCTTCTTAAAATATTCTTTGATCAAGCCAAATACTACCTTTTCATGATTTGCCCGGGACGCCTTTGTAGTAAGCGGGCCCTTGGTCGCCCTCTGATCGGCGACGGATAACAAAAGCACGCTTAATGCCTCGCTGGCTGTGTCGCGGAAATACCTGAATTTAGCGCGCGGGGTCAATTCTTTATTATCGGCCATGTATCCGGGCCTTAAATGCCAGAGTACGATCTTATGCAAGGCGCTTATCTCATCGTTAGAAAGCCTAAGGCGCCGGCAGATATCTTTAGTAAGATCCAAACCCAAGCGTTCATGGCCGTGAAAGATAGTCTTTTCCCCTTCATAGCGCAGCGCGGCCGGCTTACCTATATCATGCAGGAATGCCCCGAATTTAAGCAGGCTCCTTCTGCTGCGTTCGGAAGATACCGGCTCATCCAGGAAACTTTTGATATCCGGTTTATCCTTTACTTCCAAGTATAAAAATTCAAGCTGCTTGATCGTCTCAAGCGTATGCTGCCAGACATCCAAATGATGATAGGGCCCCTGCCCGATCCCGCGCATCTTTTCTATTTCCGGGAAAATTATCTTAATGATCTTTAGCTCATCGAGCTTTTTGAAACATTCAAAGGCGTTATCAGAATCAAAAATCTTAAATAATTCATCGCGCACGCGTTCAAAAGAGACCTTTGCCAGTCTTGCCTTTTCTTTTTCGGCCAGCCTCAAGGTTTCTTTATCCACTTCAAAACCCAACATTGAAGCAAAACTAAAAGCCCGCAAGATCCTTAAAGGGTCCTCAACAAATGACCTCTTATGGGCCACCCTGATCAATTTTGCTTTTAAATCCTCTCTGGCGCCATAAAGGTCGATCAAAGAGCCTGACAGGTCTTCTTGGTTTACTGCCTTTTCCAGCTCAAGCGCCATTGAATTTATGGTAAAATCGCGATGCAAAAGGTCTTTTTCCAGGCCGGGGGCGCGAAAATCAGTAAAGTCCAAAGTGCATATTTTATTTTTTAATTTTAACACCAGGCGGCAGGCGCCATGCTCCTCATCCAATACTACGAATCCGCAGGCCATCTCCTTAGCAAGCTTTCTTCCGAAAGCTATGGCATTACGCTTAAGGGTAAAATCAAAATCAGGATTGACTTTCCTGCGTCCTATAAAAAGATCCCGCAGCGAGCCTCCGACAAGATAGAGTTTGGCCCTGCGAGCCTTTGCGAAAAGCAAAACCTCTTTTAAGATTTCCTTATCCTGAAGAGAAAAAGTTTTAGTTTGCACTTATTTTTCTTTATTGAAGATTTCCGACTGTTTGATGATCCCATCTTCGACGAATATAGGCGCCTGGGCCCTGACTGCAAGCGCTATGCTGTCAGAGGGACGCGCGTCAATGGACTTTTCTTCTCCCGAAGAGGTCTTGAGGACGATTTTAGCGTGAAAGGTGTTTTCTTCAAGTTTATCGATTACGATCCTATCGATAGTGGCTGACAAATGGCTGATAGTCTCGTGCAGTAGATCGTGAGTCAGCGGGCGAGGAGGATTAAAGCCGCTTATCTTTAGCTTTATCGCGGATGCCTCGGCAAGGCCGATAACAATAGGCAGAATTCTTTCGCCGTTTTTCTCTTTCAGTACTATCAGTTGGTCGTGCCTCTTTTCATCGATGACGATCTTGTTTAATTCCATCTCAACCATTGTTGCAAGGCTCCTCTCTATCTGGATTTTCTTTTTTCTTTGCCAAGTATATCTTTTAGTTCAGCCATAAACTGTCCGACATCCTTAAACTGGCGGTACACGGAAGCAAAGCGCACATAGGCCACATCATCAAGAGATTTAAGCCTTTCCATGACCAGCTCCCCGATTCGGTTAGCCAAGACCTCGCGGTCAGATTTCTTTTGAATCGCACGCTCTACCTGTGTGGCAATCTCCTCCATCTTCTCTAAGCTTATCGGACGCTTTTCGCAGGCGCGCATGAGGCCAGCTAAGACTTTCTTGCGGTCAAAGGGTTCTCGCCTTCCGTCCTTCTTAATCACCATAAGAGAAACTTCCTCTACGTATTCATAAGTCGTAAAGCGCTTGCCGCATTTAAGGCACTCGCGCCTTCTTCTTACTGCCGATTCCTCGGCTGTGGCGCGGGAATCCACTACTTTATCTTCCTTGTAACCGCAAAAAGGGCACTTCATATCTTTCTGACCTTGATCTTCGCTGCCTTCAAAAACTCCATCGCCATTTTATCAGGATAGCCGTCAGCGATCACGATTTCTTTTATGCCGGCGTTTATAAGCATCTTTGCGCAGATAACACAAGGCTGATTAGTGGCATAAAGAAAGCTGTCCTTGACGCTGATGCCGTATAATGAAGCCTGAATAAGGGCATTCTGCTCGGCGTGAAGCGCGCGGCATAATTCATGGCGCTCTCCGGAAGGGATCTTTAATTTATCACGCAGACATCCGATATCAAGGCAATGCCCCAGGCCCTTGGGAGCCCCGTTATAACCGGTAGCCAATATCCTCTTGTCCTTTACTAAAACAGCCCCTACGCTACGGCGCAGGCAGGTCGAGCGTTTAGCCACCAACCTAGCAACTTCTAAGAAATATTCATCCCAGCTCGGCCTATTATGCGGTATTCGTTTTTTCTTCATTTACGCTGTCCTCAATTCCGGGTACAAAGGAAATTTCTTGGTTATTTTTATGACTTCCTGCTTAATCGCCTTAAGCTTCTTGTAATCCCCGCCGGCTCCTATCGCGTCATGGATCAAATGAGAGATCTCATGCATCTGCGGCTCTTTCATCTTTCTCGTCGTGACCGCGGCCGTGCCTAAACGGATGCCGCTGGTTTTTCCCGCGCTCAATTTATCAAAAGGAATAAGATTTTTATTCACGGTTATGTTTACAGTTTCCAATAATAATGAGGCGTCTTTTCCGGTTATATTCTTAGAGGTGAGGTCTACCAGCATCAAATGCGTATCAGTACCCCCGGAGACGATCCGCAAGCCATTTCCCGTTAAATTCTGCGCAAGCGACTTGGAATTTTTTACGATCTGTTTCTGGTAATTTTTAAAACTCTCGCTCATCGCCTCGCGAAAAGCTACTGCCTTGGCCGCGATAACATGCATGAGCGGCCCTCCCTGTATCCCGGGGAAGATTTCAGAGTCTAACTTCTTGGCAAACTCTTTTTTGCAGATCACAAAACCTCCGCGCGGCCCCCTTAAGGTTTTATGCGTGGTCGAGCTGACAAAATCAGCAAAAGGAACAGGCGACTGATGGATCCCCGCGGCGACTAATCCGGCGATGTGCGCCATATCCACAAATAAATAAGCGCCCACATGATCGGCGATCTCGCGGAATTTCTTAAAATCAATTTCTCTCGGATAAGCGGAGGCTCCGGCGATGATCATTTTCGGCTGATGCTGTTTTGCCAGCGCTAAAATATAATCATAATCCAGCCTCTCGGTTTTCGGATCTACGCCGTAACCGACTATTTTATAATACATCCCTGAAAAATTATGCGGATGCCCGTGGGACAGATGCCCTCCGGCAGCCAGATCCATAGCCAAAACCGTATCTCCTGGATTTATAGCAGCGTAATAAACCGCCATGTTTGCCTGTGTACCTGAATGCGCCTGCACATTGACGTGCTCCGCGCCGAATAATCGCTTTGCGCGCTCAATAGCAAGGCTTTCCGCTTCATCCACGAATTCACACCCACCGTACCAGCGATGATGGGGATAGCCCTCGGCGTATTTGTTTGTCAACACAGACCCTTGAGCCTCAAGCACTGCCAACGAAGTAAAATTCTCCGAAGCGATCAGCTCCAGATTATTTTCCTGCCGCTTGATCTCCATTTTTATCGCCGAGTAGATCTCGGGGTCAGTCTTTTTCAAGTGTTTCATAGCTTAACTCCGTACCTTTCTTTCGATTGCCTTGATCTGATTTAATCGCCTCTTATGACGGCCTCCCTGGAACTCTGTTTTTAACCAAATATCAATGATCCTCCTGGCCAATTTCTCATTTGCAAAAAGCGCTCCCAGTACCAATACGTTGCTGTCATTATGCTCCCGCGAAAGCCGGGCCGCTAATACATTATAGCAAAGCGCGGCGCGCACCCCTGGCAATTTATTTGCCACAATGGAGTTACCGACCCCGCTTTTACAAATCAAAATGCCTCTCTTGATCTTGCCGCGGGAGACTTCATCCGCAAGCAAAAAGGCGGTCTTAGGATAATCGCAGCGTTCCTTTGAATACGCCCCTAAGTCCTTGACAATAAGATACTTTTTCTCAAGATAACGTTTTAACTTTTCCTTTAAAACAAATCCGCCGTGATCAGAAGCAATGGCAATCCTGGCAATATCGGTCATATTAGATTACTCACCCTTTCTACTGCCTCCTTGATGACTAGGAAGGTTTTTTCGTAAAACTCATTGTCATGGCCTATGGGGTCTTCTATATCAAATCCGGAATCAGTATCGCCTATTTTAGCAAACTCCTTCAATAAAAACACCCTGTTTTTTACGGCAGGCGCCAGAGTCAATATCCTCTGTTCATGGATCCTTTCCATAACCAGGATTAGATCACACTTCTTTAACATGGCTTCGCTCACCCTTTGAGAATGATGTCCGGAGACATCTATACCTTCTTTCTTAAGGACCTCGATCGTATCGGCTGTCGCGCCCATTCCCCCTAAAATCATTAACCCCGCGGAAAGCACCTCGACATCATCGCGTTTTCTTTCTTTTAACATCTTTTTAAGAAGCGCCTCCGCCATTACCGAGCGACAGGAATTTCCGGTACACACAAAAAGAACGGTTTTCTTCAAGGCGGCCTTTTGAATCTCTTCCTTTTTTATCGCCCCAACCCGCAAAACCTGTAACGGCTCAACAGTCAAATCGACGATAGATGACTCAATACCTACTTTTGCCTCTCCCGCATCTATGCCTAATTCTACTAATCCTTCTAAATCCCTTATTGCTTCCTCAAAATTATTCGGGGCCGGTTTACCCGATAAATTCGCCGAAGGACAAGCAAGAGGAACTCCGCTACGGGCGATTATATTCTGCGTGACCTTATTATCCGGCAGGCGTAAGCCGATCTTCTCCTCTTCTTTTGATTCCAGGATCAAAGTCAAAGGGCCTGGCCAGAATTTATCTATCAACTTGTAAGCCGCGATAGGAATATTGCGCGCGTAAAGCTCGACTTTACTTTTATCGTCGATGATCATAGCAAAGGGCTTATTCTTCGGTCTTTTTTTGATCTCGCACAATCTTTCCATGGCCTTACGGTTTTGAGTATTTGCGGCAATACCGTAAACAGTCTCGGTAGGAACGATCACAAGGCCCCCTTCCTTGAGTATCTCAGCCGCCTCAATAAGAAAGATCTGTTCGGGGCTCTGCGGATCTACTTTTACTACTTTAGTTGGGATCTGCCCTTTAGCCATAAGCAAAATCTTAAGTTTTTAATTTTGTCTGCGCGATCTTTTTCCTCATAGCATCCTTATAATCCACTAATTTCTCATGGATGACTTTATCGGAAACGCTTAAAATAGAAAGAGCAAAAAGCGCCGCGTTTTTCGCGCCTGCCTTACCGATAGCCATAGAGGCAACAGGGACACCTCCGGGCATCATCACAGTAGATAACAGCGAATCTATGCCTTTTAAGCTTGAAGTCTCGATCGGGATGCCGATAACAGGCAAAGTCGTATGCGCCGCGATAACGCCAGCCAAGGCAGCTGCCCCGCCGGCTGCGGCGATAAAAACCTTAACCCCTCTCTTCGGAGCTGCCTCTACATACGCCGATAATTCTTTCGGCGTCCTGTGAGCTGAAAGCACCTTCACCTCACAATCTACTTTGAATTCTTTTAAAATATTTACCGCTTCATTCACAGTATCCAGATCAGAAGAGCTACCCATGATGATCGAGATTTTTACGCCTGCCATATCTACCTCCATTAATAAATATTGAATCACCCCGGACTAGAGTCCGGGTATCCATCCCGAGCAGAAAAAGAACAATTCCATTCATCCCCCAGGTTCAAACCCGGGGATTTCTGCGAGGGATTAAAATTCTACCTTGGGGACTTGTTTTGCTTTTTCCTCTACCTCAAAATAAACTGCCGGTTTGGTAAGCCCTCTCATTTTGGTGAAAAAGCTTCCGAAGACTGTGCGCTGATAGACATTAAAAGCCATTGCCGCCTGATTAAAACGCATCCTCTCGACAGCAATCCTGTTTTCTGTACCCTCTAATTGGTCCTGAAGCGACAGAAAATTCTTATTTGCTTTTAAATCAGGATAGTTCTCCGCGACCAATAACAGCCTGCTCACCACATCGCCCATGCCCTTTGCCGCGTTGATCTTCTCCTCGGTAGTCTGGGCCTTTGCCCATTGGCTGCGAAGCTCTGTGACTTTAGTAAACAGGTCTTTTTCATAAGTCATGTAACCTTTTACGGTATTGACAAGGTTAGGGATCAAGTCGTTTCTCCTCTGCAGCTGATTTTCCACCTGGGCCCATGATTGCTTTACATTTTCATCAAGGGTCACCGCGGTATTTAGCCCCTGTATGAACCACCCGGCCAAGATCAAAGCTATCGCCACAACCACAATTAAAACTATGCCGAATTTCTTCATTATCCCCTCCGCGTTATAACGCCCTCTTCCCAATATCCTTACGATAATGTATCCCTTCAAAACTTATCTTGCCTGCCGCCTGATAAACCGTATTGATCGCCTCTTTTATTGTAGAGCCTAAACCGGTGATTCCCAAAACCCTCCCGCCACTGGTAAAATATTTTTCTTGTGACTTTATTGTGCCCGCATGAAACACAACCGTATCTTTAATCTTAGATGCTTCATCCAGACCAAATATCTCTTTTCCTTTTTGGTAGCTTCCCGGATACCCCCCTGAAGAACAAACAACGCAAACGCAAGCTCGGGTTTCCCACTCTAAATTCCTGAAGCGGTTTAATTTCTGCTCTGATGCAGCGAGCATCACTTCCAATAAATCTGATTTCAGGCGCGGAAGTATCGCCTGGGTCTCCGGATCTCCAAAACGCACATTAAATTCTAAAGTCTTTG
>JAHJJA010000075.1 GCA_018822885.1 Candidatus Omnitrophota bacterium | reverse complement strand
TCTTGGAAGTGACCTGATGCGCCATTTAGAGCGCATGGTTTTTCTGCAGATCATTGACAGTAAGTGGAAGGACCATTTATATGCAATGGATTCCTTGCGGGAAGGCATCGGACTGCGTGCCTATGGCCAGCGCGATCCGTTGTTGGAATATAAGCGCGAGGCGTTTGAAATGTTTAGCGTAATGATGGCTTCTATTGAAGACGAAGCGATCGAGGCCATCTTTAAGATCCAGGCAGCGCGTCCGGAAAGATTCCAGGGAGTGTTTAGTTCGGTACCTCAAGAATTAGTGCATCCTGAAGTTGCCAAATTTGAGCCCCCGCAAGAGGAGCAGGTCGTAATGGGAGAGGCTCCTTTTGGAGGAGCTAATGTCGCATCAATACCTCCGAAATTTGAACAAAAACCGTTTCAGGCTTCGCAAGAAAAAATCGGGCGTAATGATCCTTGTCCCTGCGGTTCAGGGAAAAAATATAAGAAATGCTGCGGCAAGTAAAGCCACAAGATCACAAACTTAGAGATTTCTTTCTCTGCGCGTTTTCTGCGATTCTTTTAAGCCTTTCATTTTCGTCTTTTAATATCTGGATTTTTGCCTGGTTTGGGTTCGTACCGCTATTTTTGGCCCTGCAAAATAAATCCCGCCTTCAGTCATTCCTGCTTTCTTTTCTTACGGGTTTTCTTTTCTGGTCCTGCGCCATCTATTGGCTGATTCATGTGACCTTGGCCGGAACAATTATACTCGTTTTGTATTTAGCGTTATACTTTGGATTATTCGGGATCGTCATAAACAGTAAAGTCATAAGTCGCAAGTTACAAGTCACAAATTTAATATTCATTCCTGCGGTTTGGGTTGTTTTGGAATATGTGCGTGGTTATCTTTTTACCGGTTTTCCTTGGGCGCTGTTGGCGTATTCCCAGTATTCGAATCTGCCTGCTATACAGATAGCTGATATTACCGGAGTCTGGGGGGTGTCGTTTATCGTAATGTTCGTCAATGTAGGTATATATGAAATAGTAAGTCGCAAGTTACAAGTTACAAGGTTACCCCTTGACTTCGCAAGGGGCAGGCAAGGTCACAGGGTTAGTTATATTTTACTAGGTATGGTTTGCCTTGTAATCTTTGGTTATGGCTATTTTAAGTTATACCTGCAACCTAGTGCGCATGATCTGCAGCCTATTAAGATTTCTGTCATACAAGCCGATATCCCCCAGGAATTAAAATGGGATCAAAGTGCGCGCAGCTATATTTTTAATCGATATTCGTCTCTTACAGAAGAATGCTCCAGGGATAAACCGGATTTAATTGTTTGGCCCGAGGCATCAAATCCGGAGATCCCCGGAGAGGAGAATTTGATATTTAGGAAGATCCTGAATTTAGCAAAACAGGTAAGGATCCCGCTTCTTATAGGTTCGGTTATAAAAGAGGGGGAAGATTATTTTAATAGCGCGCTATTGATCAGTCCTTCCGGAGAGATCGTTGATCGTTATGATAAATTGCACCTGGTCCCTTTTGGGGAGTATATTCCTTTAAAGGATGTATTGCCTTTCTTGCAGACAGTCGTTCCGATAGGAGATATGAGGCCGGGTAAGCGGTATGCGTTATTTAGTCACAAGATGATAAAATATTCCGTTTTGATCTGTTTTGAAGATGTGTTTCCGGAGTTGTCGCGGAGATTTGCCGCAAAGGGGGCCAGCCTTTTGATCAATATCACCAATGACGCCTGGTATAAGAAAACTTCCGCGCCATTTCAGCATTTGGCAGCATCTGTCTTTCGCGCGGTAGAAAACAGAGTGCCTTTGGCTCGTTCGGCAAATACAGGTATCTCCGGATTTATTGATGCAACTGGGAAAATCAGATATTTTGAGAAAGATGACAATAAGATTTTTGTTGAAGGCTATAAAACAGGGGGGATTTTTTTAGATCCTGCTCACCAGAAATCTATTTATACTGAATTCGGCGATATCTTCGTTTTGATCTGTTTGATATTTGCGCTTATTTTTGGGGTGTCTGTAACCAGATTGCGCAGAGAATAGGTTGTGTTTTTCTCGCCTTGCGAAATTTATACCTTTTCCTTAGGCTCTACGTGTACTACCACATCAGTTATCTCCGGGATATTTTTCTTAAGAGCTTCTTCAATGGCATAGCATATTTTGTGCGCGTTATCTACATGCATATCCGGGTTTACCTGGACATGCAGGTCGATATATATATCATCCGGCCTTCCGCGTGTCCTGATCTTATGGCAGGTTTTGACTCCTTTTACATCCAGGACAATACCTTCGATTTTCTTGTTATCCTGAATTGCCGCGGTGTCGCAAAGCACCGCAGAGCTTTCTTTGAGGATATTGTAACCGGCGTGGAATATAAAAAGAGAGATGAATATTGTGGCAATTGGATCAAGAATAGGATAGCCCATTTTTATCACGACGAGCGTTACGATGACCGAAAGAGAAGTGAATATATCTGCTTTTGTATGCATGGAGTCTGAAATAAGAATATCGCTTTTTAAGGTTTTGCCCTTTCTGTGCTCATAATTCATGACCCACAGGTTAACTAAAAGCGTAATTATCATTATTACGAAACTCGTAAAGTCGATTTGCGGTTTTACAGGATAAAAAATACGCGTGATCCCTTTTTCAACCAGATTAAAAGCGACCACAAATAAGAGCGCGGCTATTACAAGAGAGAAAAAGGTCTCGTATTTTTTATGTCCGTAAGGATGGTCCTGGTCTACCGGCTGTGAGGCGAGGTGGATCCCTATAAGGCCGGCGATATTTGAGGCTCCATCAGAGAGGGAGTGAAAGCCGTCTGCGGCCATGCTTTGGCAGTGGGTCAGTAAGCCGTAAAAAATCTTGGCTAAAGCTACTGTCCAGTTGAGGATCAAGACAAATATTAAAACATTCCTGATTTTGCCGTAATGTTTTTTAAGCTTGTCTCCCATATAGATAATTATATCCGATTTTCACCAAGTTTCAAATTATTTATCGACCTTATAATTTTTGTATGATAAAATAGTTAAACTATGAAGAACAAAATTCTGTTACTTTTTTTAATTTTTATTTTTCTGTCGGGGTGCGCCGGCAAACCTGATGTCAAAATGGTGGCGCAAGAGAGGATAACCCCCTTGGTCGTATTTGACAGCCTTTACCCGTTTACCAAAGAAGATAATATCCTTATCTTTGCCCCTCATCCTGACGATGAGGCTATCGGCTGCGCAGGAGTGATCCAGAAGGCTCTCAAGACAGGCGCTAAAGTAAATGTGGTGTACCTGACTAACGGGGACCATAACCAATTCGCCTTTATTGTTTATGAAAAAAGGATAGTTTTTAGAAAAGGCGCGTTCATCCATATGGGGGAAGTCCGAAGGAAAGAAGCTGTTAAGGCGATGGAGCTGCTCGGCCTTAAAGAGGAAAATCTTGTGTTCTTGGGGTATCCTGATTTTGGGACATTTGCTATATTCTGCCGTTTCTGGAATGCGGAAAAGCCGTTTCGAAGCTTGTTGACTCGTATCGCGAGAGTTCCTTATAAGGACAATCTTTCATACCATGCGCCCTATGTGGGCGAAAGCGTCTTAAAGGATTTAAAGACAGTATTGCTCAAATATAAGCCTAATAAAATCTTTGTTTCTCATCCGGCTGACGTTAACGGAGACCACAAGGCCCTTTATCTGTACTTACAGATCGCGCTTTTAGAGTTGAAAAATGAATTAGTCCCTCCAAAGGTTTTTCCTTACCTGATCCATTTTCCGGGTTGGCCGCGGCCTAGGCATTACCACCCCGAATTAAGCCTCCAGGCGCCAAGACAATTCATGGATTCTTCCGTGGATTGGCTTACGCTTGAGATGGATAAAGAACAAATAGATAAAAAGCATGAAGCTGTGCTTTGTTATAAGAGCCAGACGCAATCCAGCGCTTTCTACCTTTTGTCTTTCTGCCGCAGAAACGAGTTGTTCGGAGATTACCCGCCGGTACACCTTTCTAATCAGATCTCTTTAAAAGAGAGGGCTGTATCCTTTTTTGGCGTTTCAGCGCTGCATCCTGCGCTGGATTCGGA
>JAHJJA010000074.1 GCA_018822885.1 Candidatus Omnitrophota bacterium | reverse complement strand
GCGTCGAGGTAAAAGTCGTAAAGGCTGATGCGACCGGAGTCGGGGAAGTCTATATCAAGGGAGCAAATCTTATGCGGGGTTATTTTAAACATCCGGAGTTGAGCGCTCAGGTGATCCAAGACGGGTGGTTTCATTCCGGAGATCTGGGATATATGGATAAAGAGGGGTATCTTTTTCTCATCGGCAGAGAGAAGGAAATGATCGTCTTAAGTTCAGGCAAGAATATTTATCCCGAGGAGTTGGAGGAGTATTACCTTAGGAGCCCCTATATAAAAGAAATCTGCATTATCCCGCGTCAGGAGCGTATATTCGGCCATCTTAAAGAATCTCTTACCGCAGTGATCGTGCCTGACTTGGATTTTTTTGCTAAACAGAAAGAATTAAATATCCGGGAAAAGATCCTCTGGGATATAGAGACGCTAGGCAGGCAGCTCCCTGCTTATAAGCACATCATGGGTTTTGTGCTCGCCAGGGAAGAGCTTCCCCGTACTGTCTTAAAGAAAATAAAAAGATATGCGGTAAGGGAAAAATATTTGCGAGAGGAGCCAAAAGAGCAGCTAAATCAGGATAGGAATTTTTCTGATGAAGAGCGGCTGATCTTAGAGAAGGATATTACCAAGAAAATAATCCATTATATTTCAAAAGAAGTAAATAAGCCGGTGTATTTAGACAGCCATTTGGAGATAGACTTAGGCATTGATTCTTTAAGCCGCGTCGAGCTGGGGCTGGGCCTGGAAGCGCTTTGTAAAATAAAGATTCCGGATGAGCTCTTTTATGAGATCTCGACTATAAAGGATGTGATCATTAATGTTGAGAAATTAAGAGGGGCTAAGGCAGAAGAAAAAGAGCTTAGGCCGGATGCCAAGAAGAGCTGGAGCCAGGTCTTAAAGGAACTGCCCCCCGTATTTTACCTAAATAAAGTAAAAACAGATTTTAATCTGTTGGAGAAGTCGCTCGCCTGGCTCTTCAAATGTATTTTTGTCTTGTTTTTGCGCGTTTTCTGGTTATTGAGGGTTTCCGGCAAACAGAATCTGCCGCGGCAGGGGCCGTATCTTATTTGTTCTAACCACGCAAGTTATTTGGACGGCCTGTTTATTTTTAGCAGTATCCCTTTCGCGATAACGGCGAAGATGTATTTCCTGGGTTTTCAGCATATTTTCGAACATCCTTCTTTGGCTTGGATGAATAAGATAGGCAGGCTTATCACAGTCAATACTTCGGAGCATGTGACCGAGGCAATGCAGATCGCCTCTTTTTTAGTCGCGCATAAAAAAATCATCTGCATATTCCCGGAAGGTATGCGTTCCATAAGCGCGGATGTGCAGGATTTCAAGAAAGGCATAGGCATCTTGATTAAAGAATTGGACTTGCCGGTAGTTCCGGTGTATATTAAAGGCTCACATTATTCTTGGCCGAGGGGAACGCATTTTCCCCGCCCGCATCCTATAAAAGTGTTATTCGGCCCCTGCCTTAGGGCAGCTGAATTATTGGAAAAGAAAAAAGACGTTTCTGATAAATACGAGGCTCTTGCGCAGGCCTTAAGAGAAGAGGTTTTGAAACTGGCATGCTAAAATTCATAATCCTAGGTATAATCCAGGGTTTGACCGAGTTCCTGCCTGTTAGCAGTTCCGGGCACCTTGCCGTCCTGCAAAGGCTTTTTAATATGCATGGTGAAGAGGTCGCGATTTCGGTTGTCCTGCATTTCGGGACCCTTTTGGCGGTGATCATTTTTTCTTTAAGGATATATTAAGCCTATTGCGCAACATAAGGATGGTCTATTATGTTCTTATTGTTACAGTCATAACAGGAGTGATCGGGGTAGGGGGGAAGAAATTTTTTGAAACCCTTTTTACAAATCCCAAGGCAATTGCCTTTGCCTGGATATTCACCGCGATAGTCTTGTTTCTGACTAAAAAGTTCATGGGCGCACAAAGAAAGGTTTTAAACCCTAAGGATGCTTTGATATTAGGGTTTGCGCAGGGTTTTGCTATCGTCCCGGGGATCTCCCGTTCAGGGATAACTATTTCTACGCTTTTATTCAGAAAGCTCGACAGGGAAACGGCTTTCAAATTCTCTTTTATCGCTTCTTTGCCCGTGATCATGGGGGCAGCGCTCTTAGAGGCAAAAGAAATAGGTTTTGCTTTTCAGGGTAAGCCATTGAGCCTGGTTGTTGGTTTTTTATCCAGTTTGATTGCAGGGCTTTTTGCGCTTTGGCTCTTGCAATGGGTTATAAAGAAAGCTAAGTTTTATTATTTTGGTTTCTATTGTTTGATCGCCGCTATATTGACGTTGTTGTTTGTCAAATAACAAGAGGAGAGTGAGGGATGGGCATAGTTGTTTTAGGTACGGTGGCGCTTGATTCGGTAAAGACCCCTTTTGGCAAGAGGGAAAAGATGCTTGGGGGTTCGGCTGCGCATTTTTCGATGTCCGCGCGGTTATTTACAAAAGTAAACCTGGTCGCGGTTGTAGGCAAGGATTTCCCCTGCGAATACATCGATTTCCTGGAGAGAAAGGGGATAATCCTGACTTCTCTGATCAGAAGCCAGGGCTCTACCTTTAAATGGGAGGGCCAATACGAAGGGGACTTGAATACCGCCCAGACTTTAAATACGGAGTTGGGGGTACTTTCCGATTTTAAACCGGTAATATCAGAGGAAGAGAGAAGGATAAAATACATATTTTTAGCAAATGTTGACCCTGATATCCAGAGGCATCTTTTAGAAAAGATGCGCTCTCCTAAGCTTATCGGCCTTGACAGCATGAATTTCTGGATTCATCATAAACGCAATTCTCTTTTGCGCCTCATGAAAATGGTGGATATTTTTGTTGCCAATGATCAGGAAGCCAGAAGCCTCTCGGGAGAAACAAATCTGGTTAAAGCGGCAAAGTGGCTCTGCTCCAGGGGGCCAAAGATAGTCCTGATAAAGAAGGGGGAGCATGGGGTATTGCTTTTAAGCGAGAAATTTATTTTTTCTCTTCCCGCTTATCCGACAGAAAAGGTCATCGATCCTACCGGAGCAGGGGATACTTTTGCCGGCGGGTTCATGGGTTACCTGGCAAGGGCAGGCAAGGCCAATACAATGAACCTTAGAAAGGCCATAGCTTATGGGACGGTCGCGGCTTCCTTTAATGTGGAAGATTTTGGAATGAACAGGACCGCGCACCTATCAATGCGAGATTTAAATAAGAGGTTGGCTGAATTTAAGAAACATATCTTGTTTTGAGGAGGATTAACATGCTTGAAGAGAAGATCTTGAACGATTATAAAGAGGCAATGAAAAGCCGAGACAGTATAAAGAGTTCTGTGTTGAGTTTCTTGCGCGCGGAGATGATGAACACCGCGCTTGCCAAGAAAAAAGACAAACTTGATGATAATGATGTCATTAGTGTTGTCAGGAAACAGGTAAAGGCGCGCCAGGATTCCATCGAGCAGTTTACGCAAGGAAACCGCCTTGACCTGGCAGAGAAAGAAAAAAAGGAGTTAGAGGTCTTAAAGATGTATCTGCCCCAGGAACTCCCAGCGGAAGATATCAAAAAGATCATCGAAGAGGTAGTCTTGGCTCTCGGCGCCCAGGGTATGAAGGATATGGGCAAGGTGATGAAGGAAATAACCGCTAAGGTTTGTGGAAAAGCGGACGGCAAATTAGTCAGCGACCTGGTAAGGGAGAGTCTTTCAAAGCCCCCAAAGGCGTAAATTTTTGTAGACAAGAATGGATATTTGTGCTAATATTTTCCTTCCTTACGTAATGGCTGTTTTGTGAGAGTTAACAAACCCACTGCAATAAAAACCTATAAAGATTTTCATGGACACCTATTTTCTAAAACAAGAGGATCTTCCTAGATTCTACGAGCGCATCAGTCAGAATTTCGAGCTTTTTGTCCCTGTCAAAGTCGAGAGTTCGTTCAAAGTAAAGTGCGAATATGGTTTTAGCCTGCCTACTGAAGATTACCTGCTAAAAAAATATCCAGAGGCAAATAAAGAAGAGATCGTATTTAATGAATACCGCTCTGTTGAACCGGTGCGTGCTTTTTTTACCCATTTTAAGGAAGATATATGCAGTTATTTTAAAGGTAATGGAGGGCTCGAGGAAAAGCCGGTAGCGATATGCGGAGTCAAGAACTGCGACCTCTTTGCCTTAAAAATACTGGATTACGTCTTCTTGGGGGGCAACGAAGAGGACCCTGCCTATAAAGCAAGGAGAGAAAATGCTTTAATAGTCGCCAGCGATTGCACTGCTTTTAAAGAAGTATGCTTCTGCCGGGCCTTTGAAATAGATCCTTTTGCCTGCGAAGGTTTTGATTTTAATCTTTCCCCTATCAGCAACGGCTATCTTTTAGATGTGGCGACGAAAAAGGCAAAGCTAATAGGGGATTCGATGATGGATATGCTTACTCCGGCTAGTTTTGGTCAATTATCCGGAAGAAGCGCTAAAAGGGATTCTGTAGTCAGCCGCATAGATGAGCATCTCGAGTATCATAAAATACCAAAAAAAGAGGCCTTGCAGGATATCGTGGTTTCCGGTTTTAATTCTCCTGTTTGGAATGAGCAGATGAAAACCTGTGTAGAGTGCGGTGGTTGTATTTTTATTTGTGATACCTGTCATTGTTTCCTTTTGTTTGATGAGAAAGAGGGGGAGAACGCTAAGAGGATGCGCGTCTGGGATGGGTGCCTCTTGAAAAACTTCTCTACTGTCGCCGGGGGAGCAAACCCCCTTAAGTCGCGCTATATGCGCCTGCGTAACCGTTATATGAAGAAATTCGACTTTTTCGTCAGCAACTTAGGGTTTCAGGGGTGCTGCGGTTGCGGCAGATGTATTGATGTCTGCCCGGGCAAGATCGACATCCGTTATATATTAAGGAAGTTGTATGAAGAAAAACATATACCGTCCAATTGAGGCGGTGATCGAAGATGTGATCACCGAAACCCCGGCCATTAAGACATTTGTCTTAAGGCCGAAAGAGGATTTCTCTTTTCGCACCGGACAGTTTGTAGAAATGACTGTCCCCGGGGTGGGGGAGGGGCCTTTTACTCCATCCTCAAATCCTAAGATAAAAGACCGGTTTGACCTGACTGTAATGAATGTAGGCTGCATTACTTCAAAGCTGCACAAGATGAAGCCGGGGGAGAGCTTGGGTATTCGAGGACCATACGGGAAAGGGTATCCTTTAGATACATTTAAAGGTAAAGACATATTGATCGTCGGTGGAGGGGTGGGGTTGGCGCCTTTGCGTTCCTTGCTGTTTAGCCTTTTTAACGATATCGATGATTATAATAAGGTGGTGTTACGCTGCGGTGCGCGTACTCCCAATGACATCGTTTATAAAAATGTTATACCTGAATGGGCGAAGACGAAAAAAACCGATATTGTGATAAGTGTTGATGTGGGCGAGCCCTCCTGGAAGGGGAAAGTCGGCCTGGTCACTACCATATTAAATGATCTGCCTGTAAATTTAAAAAATGCGGTTGGGATAGTCTGCGGCCCGCCGATCATGATGAAATTTGTGACTTTGAAACTTTTGGATCTGGGTTTTAAACCTAAAGATATCTATCTTTCTATGGAGAAGAACATGTCCTGCGGCTTGGGCAAATGCGGCCATTGCCGTGTAGGAAAGTTTTATGCCTGCAAGGACGGCCCGGTATTCACTTACGAAGAATTAAAGGATATACACGACATTTGGGATTAGAAAAGTTTATATGAAGCGATTATTTATTGACTTAGATATTTGCAGCAAGTGCGAGGAGTGTTCGGTAGCCTGCGATTACTTCTATCACCCGCAGAATAACGGTATTGTCTCTCTGCGCGAATATGCTACTTTTGCTACTATCTGCCGCCATTGCGAAGAGGCGCCCTGTGTCAATGCCTGTTATCACAATGCCCTTGAGAGGGCTCCGGATGGCCATATCAAACGTTATAAGATGCGCTGCACAAGCTGTAAATCCTGTTCGGTGGCTTGCCCCTTTGGGATTGTTTTTGAGGATTTTATACCGTATTTAGATTCAAAGTGCGATTATTGCGTCGGTATAAGTAAAGGTGCGCCTAAATGCGTCACCACTTGCCCCGAGAAAGCAATAGAGATCAAAGAAGTAGAGGAAGACCTAGAGAAGAACGTCTATTTTGTGGGTGAGCATCTGGCGGTGCATACGCTTAAATGGTCCAGAGATGATATCCAGCCGTCCAAAAAGAAGAAATAGAGTTTGATTATGAAAGCCTTGTTTGATTATTTAATCTTTCCCGGGTTTTTATTTAGCGCAGTCATCGGTTTGTTAGCCGGGTGGGTGGATAGAAAAGTCACTGCGCGCCTGCAGTGGCGCGTCGGCCCTCCCTGGTATCAGAATTTTATGGATATTATAAAGTTATTCTGCAAAGAAACCATTGTCCCTGAAGGGGCAAAATTAACCTTTTTATTTTCTCCTTTTTTTGGGCTCTTAAGCCTTGCGTTAGTAGCTACGATCTTAGGCAGGAGTATCATAGCCCCCGCATATGGTTTTATCGGCGACCTGATTGTAGTTTTGTATCTTTTAATGATACCCGCGATCGCGCTTATAATCGGGGCTTCAAGCTCAAAGAACCCGTTGGCTTCTGTGGGCGCTTCCCGCGAGATGAAACTCGTTTTGGCCTATGAACTCCCTTTTATTTTATCGATAATAGTGGTAATCATTAAAAGCCAGGGGGTCATCCGATTGGGAGGGATAGTTGAGCATCAGATGGCGTTTGGTTCAAATATCGCCTCGATTTCAGGGGTGATTGCCTTTTTGGTAGCCTTGATCTGCGTGCAGGCAAAATTAGGATTTGTGCCTTTTGATGCCTCGGAATCAGAACAGGAGATCATGGGGGGTGTTTTAATAGAATATTCAGGGTTGCCTTTGGCTATCTTTAAATTGACTAAGGCGATCATGCTTTATACTGCGCCGCTTTTACTTATGACTCTATTTCTAGGCAAAGATTTAAGCCCGGTGTTTGCTGTGGCTAAATATATAGGTATATTAGTAGTCATTATTTTGATCAAGAATACTAACCCGCGCCTGCGCATTGACCAGTCTGTGAGGTTTTTTTGGAGGTTTCCGGCTGTTTTATCGCTAGTGGCGGTGGTATTGGCGCTATTCGGTAAATAACTTAGATTATATGAATATTAAAAAGACGGCTTTAACGAAATCGATTTGGGTATTTCACATTAGTGCAGGTTCCTGCAATAACTGTGATATCGAAATATTGGATTGCCTTACGCCCAGGTTTGATTTGGAGCGTTTCGGGATACAGCTTATCGGCTCAGCAAGGCACGCTGATGCGCTTTTGATTACAGGAGCCATGAACCGCAAATCTGTCCCGCGCATGAAAAAGGTCTACGAACAGGTGCCAAAGCCCTGCGTCGTAGTGGCAGTCGGCACATGCGCCTGCTCTCAGCATATGTTCAGGGATAGCTATAATATGATCGGGCCTCTGGATGAGATTCTGCCGGTAGATCTATATATCCCGGGATGTCCGCCTAAACCAGAGGCGATGATCTCCGGCATAGTCAAGCTGGTAACTAAAATAAGAAAGAGCAAATAATATGAATATAAAGGAAGGCATAAGGGAAGGCTTAGGGTCAAAAATACTTGATTGGAAAGAGCATTCAGCCAGGAGGATATATTTTCTCATCGATCAGAAGGATATTGTAGAAGTCACCAAGCTTCTTTTTAAAGAACTGGGCTTGCGTTTTTCCATCGCTACCGGAACTGATACTCCGGAAGGTTTTGAGATGCTTTATCACTTCAGCCACGACAATACCGGGCAGTTTTATTCTGTGCGCGTTTTGATAAAGAACAAAGAAAAACCGGAGATAGATTCCATCGCACCGTTATTCCCCGGAGCAGAATGGATTGAGCGTGAAATATGGGAATTAGTGGGGATCAATTTTAAGGGTCATCCTAATTTAAAACGCCTGCTTCTGGCAGATGATTGGCCAGAAGGAGATTACCCGTTGAGGCAAAAATGAGCCATAGAGTCATTGTTCCGATAGGACCGTATCATCCCTTACAGGAAGAGCCTGAGTTTTTTCAACTTTATGTGGAGGGGGAGAAGGTAGTGGATATCGATATTATTATCGGTTATAACCACCGCGGTATCGAGAAGCTCGCTGAAGGCAAGCATTATGATCAGGTGCCGTTTTTGGTCGAGAGAATTTGCGGGATTTGTTCCTCAAGCCATCCTTACGCTTATGTCTTAGCGGTCGAGGATATCCTTGGTGGAGAGGCGAACGTTGTGCCTGAGAGGGCGCTTTATATCCGTACTATAGTCAATGAATTAGAGAGGATTCATAGCCATCTCCTATGGCTTGGTTTAGCCGGGCATTTTATAGGTTATAATACCGTTTGGATGTGGGCATGGAAATACCGCGAGCCGGTGTTGGATATGTTTGAGATGATCACGGGGAACCGTAATAACTATGCCATGATGAAGGTAGGCGGGGTGCGCAGGGATATAAAAGAAGAGGATATCTCCATAGTGAAGAAAATGTTGGATGAGCTGGTTCCGGCGGTGGATATGTTTAAGGGAGCGGTCATGGATGATCCGGTGATCCAGGCGCGTTTAAAAGGCGTAGGGATCTTGACGAAACAACAGGCGATTGACTGGTGCGTTGTCGGTCCGACTGCAAGGGCCTCTGGCCTCAATATTGATGTAAGGCGGGATGATGTTTACGGGGTCTACGACCGCCTAAATTGGAATGTGATCATTGAAAAAGATGGAGATATTTTTGCCAAGACCGTTGTCAGGATCCTGGAGCTATATGAATGCGTCAGCATCATCCGCCAGTGCCTTGATAAAATGCCTAAAGGAGAAATCGATGCCGATGTAAAGGATATTCCTTCGGGAGAGGGGCTTGGCAGGGTCGAGGCGCCTCGGGGAGAGTGCCTTCATTATGTAAAGAGTGACGGGACAAATCGTCCGGTCCGGCATAAGATACGCGCTCCAAGCTTTATGAATGTGGCTTCAAATAAGGTCGCCTGCATCGGAGGGACCATTTCTGATGCGACTATCACCCTGGCCGCGGTCGACCCCTGCTACTGTTGTACCGAACGAGTGGCAGTAATGAGGAAGTCGGATAATGAAAAGGTCTTAAACGGCTGGGACCTGATCAAGCTTTCTCAGGAGAAAACCGATAAGATCAAGGAGGGGATGCTTAATGCAAGACCTCAATAGCATAAAGAAAAGGATCACCGAGATGGCAAAACTCGCATTGAAAATGTGGAGGGATGCTAACTCTGCGTTTATGCAGCACGATCTGGCTATCTTAGCGGGGGTATTACAGGATGAGAATAAGCTAAACGATTTTGAGAAAGGCCTGACTTCTGAATTGGTGGAGTTTAGCCGTTCGAGCGCTTCGGAACAAGAGAAGGCAACGGCGATCATCTTTGTGGATGTGGTGGCTGACCTGGAATTGATCGGAGATTACTGCAAGGATATACTGGAGCGCGTTGAGATAAAAATAGAAGAGAAGCTGATGTTTAGCGAAGACGCTGTCAAGGACTATGAAACTTTATACGAGAAGACAGAGCGCGCCCTGGAGGAGATAGCCTTTGTTTTAGAGAGGGATAATTTTAGTTTGGTCAAAGAGGTTTTAAGAAGCGAGGAACATATAGATAAGCTTGTTGATATTTACCGCGCCTCTCATAATAAGAGGTTGGTCGCCGGTGTCTGTACTCCTATAGCTTGCAATATGTTTTTGAATATGCTTGATTTTACCGCCGCGGTTTACTATCATGCTAAGAAGATCGCGAGGAACCTGTTAAAGATAAAATGAACTGGACTTCTTTCTTTCATATTGATTCTCTGAACGGTTTTGTCGCTATTGCCGTATTAGGTTTTTCCCTGATAGTGATCCTTTACTCTGTAAGGTTTATGAAAGGCAAGCCTAATCTTTTCCGGTATTATCTCTGGACTGTTTTGGCTGCTATCGGTTCCGTGGGCGTCTGCTTCGCTAATAATCTGATTGTTCTTCTTGGCCTGTGGGGGTTCTTAGGGCTTGCGCTGTATATCTTGATCAATACAGGAGGTGAAGGCGCAAATGAAGTGGCAAAGAAGACATTTGTTATTGTCGGGGGCACAGACGCGCTTATGCTTTTAGGTATAGCCATAATTTATTTTCTTTCCGGGACCTCCACAATGACCGCCATAAATTTGCAAATGAACAGCGGCCTGACTATCACCGCCTATCTTTGTGTCGCCGTCGCTTGTTTTGCCAAGGCCGGATTAATGCCTTTTCACTCTTGGATCCCTGAATGCGCCCAAAAGGCGCCTTTGCCGGTAGTCGCTTTTCTGCCGGCGTCCTTAGATAAACTTTTAGGTATCTATCTGCTTGCGCGTCTGTCTTTGAATTTATTCGTCATGAATGAGGCTATGAACATCCTGCTTATGGTCATGGGTGCTTTTACTATCATAGTCGCGGTGATGATGGCTTTGGCCCAGCATGATATGAAAAAGCTGCTTGGGTTTCATGCGGTTTCGCAGGTAGGCTATATGGTCTTGGGTATAGGCACGGGAAATCCTATCGGAATTGCCGGAGGTATCTTTCATATGCTTAACCACGCGATCTATAAATCCTGCCTATTTTTTACCAGCGGCAATGTGGAGCATCGCCTAAAGACCACCGAGCTTGATGAATTAGGCGGTCTTGCAAAACTTATGCCTATTACCTATATTTGCACCATTATTGCCAGCTTATCCATTTCAGGTATTCCGCCCTTTAACGGTTTTGTTTCAAAATGGATGATCTATCAAGGTATAGTGACCGATTTACGCGTTCACAGCATGGCATTAAAGGTCACTAGTGTCATTTGTTTGTTCGCGGCGATGTTTGGCTCAAGCCTTACCCTGGCTAGCTTTATGAAATTAATACACGCGACATATTTAGGCCAAGAGGCCAAATCAAACGCAGGCGTACGGACGAGAGAAGTAAGTTGGCAGATGTGGTTGCCTTGTGTTATTTTAGCTGTTCTTTGCGCTGTCTTGGGCGTGTTTGCCATCCAGCTTCCTCTCAAGTATTTTATCCTGCCGGCAATCGGATGCCCGGCTGTTTTTATCGGGACATGGCAGGCTGTATTAGCGACAGGTTTGGTCGTCATCGCTTTGATTTTAGGATTGCTAGCGATGCGTTTATCATTAATAAAGCCAAAGGTGCGTCAAGGCGCGACTTTTATCGGTGGCGAAGAGTTGGATCTGGTTACTTACAGGATGACAGGGACGGAATTTTATAAGACTATTACTGACTTAAGCGCATTAAAGCGTTTTTATAAAGCAATCGAAGGGGGAGCTCTTGATATATACGAGCAAGGCAAGGATCTGGTTTTTTTCTTGGCAAAGCCGCTTCATAAACTGCATAACGGCGTCTTGTCTTCGTATCTTGTCTGGTGTCTCCTGGGCATAATGGCAATGTTATTATGGGGAATAGTTAAATAGATATGGAAATACATCTGATTTTGATATTTATGATTATTTTTGCGTTGGCGGCGATCGAGATCAAAGACCTGCTCTCAAGCGTAGTGGCGATGAGCGCGGTGGGATTGGGCCTATGCTTTGCATTCCTTATTTTAAAGGCCCCGAATCTGGCTATCACGCAGTTGGTGGTTGAACTATTGTGCCTCATTCTTTTGATACGTGCCACTATAAACAAGGATTTGCCTTTAGTCAAGGATGGCCGCTGGTTTTTTAATACCATTTCCACGTTTGTGTTTGTTGCGGTATTTTTGTCCTTTATTTATTTTGCGCTTAAGGAGTTGCCGCGTTTCGGCGAACCTCTGATGCGTTTGTCTCAGCAATACTTTGACAGGACAGCGGTGGGTAATACGGTAAACGCGATTACGGTAAATTTCCGGCATCTGGATGCTTTGGCAGAGATCGCGGTCTTATTCGCCGCCATAATCGGAGTATTAGCAGTGATGCGAAAGGTCGGTAGGATACATGAAGAATAATGAGATAGGGATGAGTCTGATCGTCAAAACTATCACCCGGCTTACTATCGGGCTTATTCTCATCTACGGTATATATATCTCCATGTTTAGTTCAGCTCATCCGGGAGGAGGTTTTGCCGGAGGCGTTATTATTGCGCTTTCTTTTATACATATAATGCTGGCCTTTGGCAAGGGTATCGCCCTTAAAAAGTTGACCGGCAAAATAATCGTCTCGTTGATGAGCATATCCGCGCTTTTAATAATTTGTCTTGCCGTGCCTAATTTTATCGGAAAAGATTTAAGGGAGGGGATCCCTGTAAGCGATATCGCTATAAGCCTTATGGTGGGTATGGGTTTGTTCCTTGCTTTTATGGCGCTGGCTTTAATGACTCCTCACAGGGGGCAAAGTTAAGATGGTCATTTATATGCTTTGTTTTGTCCTTTTTTGCATCGGGCTTTATGGGGTACTAAGGAAAAGGAATATTATTAAGATCATAATCGGTATCGGGATCATGGAGTATGCCGTAAATTTATTCTTGATTGTTTTGGGCTACCGCGTCAGAGGCAGGGCGCCGATCTTTTCCAGCGACCAGCAGGTTTTGAATATGGTAGACCCTTTACCTCAGGCTGTGGTTTTGACGACTATAGTCATCAGTCTGGCTACTACTTTGCTTTTAGCGGCTATCGCTATTAGGATATACGAAAAATATAAGACTTTTGATATTACCAAGATCAAGAGATTAAGAGGCTAATCAAATGAGACAGGATTTTGTATTGCTGTTTATAATCGCTCCTTTGTTTTTGGCAGTGGGGACTGCGCTTTTAGGAAGAACGGTTAAACAATTAGGATTTATGTTGTCTTGCGCCTGCGGCCTTATCCTTTGCTTCTGTTCTTTTATGGTTTTTGGCCTCCTGCAAAAAACTCCGGCACATATTTTTATTTATAAAGTCGGCGGACACCTTCCGCCCTTTGGCATAGCGCTTGTCTTTGACGGTTTAAGCTCTTTTATGCTTATCCTGGTGAATTTTATCAGTTTACTGGTTGCGTTATACTCGTTTAGGTATATGGACCGTTACACCGATAAATGGAAATTCTATTGCTTGTTTATGTTTATGCTTGCGGGCATGAACGGCTTGATCATTAGCGGAGACTTATTTACCCTTTATGTGTTTTTAGAGGTTGCTTCTGTTGCGGGTTACGCGCTTGTTGCCTTCGGCACAGAGGCAGAAGACCTGGAGGCGGCTTTTAAATATGCGGTAATGGGCGTGGTTGCTTCTATTTTTATACTTTTGGGCATTGCCTTACTTTATAGCTATACCTCTACCTTAAATATGGCTGATATGGCTTTTGTTCTGGCTACGAAGCCGCAAGGAGCATTAGTCGCTTTTGTTTCTGTATTGTTTTTGGCAGGTTTTGGATTAAAGTCTGCCATGGTGCCTTTTCACGCCTGGCTTCCAGACGCGCATCCGTCTGCCCCGGCTCCGATCTCGGCATTGCTTTCCGGGGTATTTATTAAGACTTTAGGGGTCTACGCGCTGGCGAGAGTATTTTTTAATGTCCTGGGTGTTTCACAAAAAGCGCTTTTTATCATGATGTTTTTAGGGACGGTTTCTATGGTAGTAGGAGCGGTCCTGGCAATATCGCAGCGCGATATCAAGCGTATGCTGGCGTATTCCAGCATCAGCCAAGTCGGGTATATTATTTTTGCTTTAGGTTTGGGCACTCCCTTGGGGATTTTAGGGGCGTTGTTCCATTTGTTTAATCACGCAATTTCCAAGACTATGCTTTTTTTAAACAGCGGGGCGATAGAATATTCGACTGATACACGCAATATGGAGAAGTTAGGTGGTCTTAACAGCCGGCTTCCTGTCACCGGCTCTACTAGCTTTATCGGCGGCTTATCCATTTCAGGCGTGCCTCCTTTGGGCGGATTTTGGAGCAAACTTATCATCATACTTGCCGCGGTCCAAGCAGGCCATTTTATCTTTGCTCTTATTGCAGTGCTGGTGAGCATTGTCACTCTCGGCTATTATTTGAAATTCCAGCGCTTTGTCTTTCTCGGTAAATTAAACCTAGGCCTAAGTAAGATAAGGGGGATCCCCTTAAGTATGACTATTCCCGTAGTAATACTTGCGGCCATCTCTATTGTCAGCGTATTGTTGCTTATGCCTTTTGCCGGGCATTTCCTGGATAGTGCATGCAATGCTTTGATAGCCGGTAATCTTTATAAAGATTCTTTTTGGAGCGCAATCATATGGTAAAGAACCGTATCATCCTATTTATTCTTGCTTTTTTACTCTGGCTGTTATTATCCTGGTCATTGAGCCTTAAGAACCTAATGCTTGCGGTAGCTATCGGGGCCTTGATTTCCTGGCTTGCCGCCGATATGTTCGTAGGTAAATCCAATGTATTGAACCGTCCCACGAGATATCTTTGGTTCCTTTATTATGTGCCTCTTTTTATCTGGGAGTGCATCAAGGCTAATGTCGACGGAGCATATCGGGTCCTTCATCCTGATCTGCCTATCAAACCAGGCATAGTCAAGGTAAAGACTACCCTCAAATCTGATACAGGGCTTACCTTTTTAGCTAACACTATTACTTTAAAGCCAGGGACAATGACCGTTGATATCGATAAGGAAAAAGGCCTTATGTATATCCATTGGGTGGATGTAAGGACGCAGGATACAGATAAAGCGACCAAGCTTCTGATAGGAAAGTTTGAAAATATCTTAAAGAGGATATTTGAATGATGAGATTACGCTGGTTTTTAGGTCTATTGGTGATTGCTTCGGTTTTTTACTTTATTTTCTTTTATCCTGCGCCGTCTCTATTGGAGTGGCAGTCTTTATTCCTTAAGCGGGCGTTCTTCATTCTGCTTTTTTGCGGCGTATTCTGTTTGCTGCGGGTGCTTTTAGGCCCGACTTCTGCTGACCGTATAGTCGCCATTGATGTCTTGGGTATTTTAATAGTCGGTTTCTGCGCTGTTTTGGGGATACCGACGGGCAGGGAGTGGTATATTGATATCGGTATTGCCTGGGCGCTGCAGAGTTTTATTTCTATCCTTGCCTTAGGTAAATATCTCGAGGGAAGGGCTTTTGAGGATTAAAAGATGAATGAAATAGCGGGAATGGTTTTTATCATAATCGGGCTTGTTTTTGATTTCTTCGGCTGCCTTGGGCTATTGAGGCTGCCGGATGTATACAACCGCCTGCACGCATCTATCAAGTGCGTGACCTTGGGCACATCAAGTATTCTCTTCGGGTTGTTTTTGTATAAAGGTTTTACCCCGATGGGGATCAAGGCGCTTTTGTGTATTTTGTTTTTAGTCTTGACCGCGCCGGTTTCGGCGCATGTCTTATCACGCAGCGCTCATAAGGCAGGGGTCAAGCTTTGGGAAAAGTCAGTCTGCGATGAGTATGAACAGGATAAAAAGTAATGAGATACCCTAAACTAAGAGAATTAAGAGAAGCAATCAAGGCCTTGATTAAGGGGCCTTATACTTCAGATTATCCTAATAAGCCGCATATTCCTTTTGAAAGATTCCGCGGCAGGCCTTATTTTCACGAAGAGGATTGCGTTGGCTGCGGCGCCTGCGCCCAGGTCTGTCCGGCCAAGGCCATTGAATTTGAGGATTTGGTACATGATGGGATAGCCAAGAGAAAATTTACTTTTCGTTGGGATGTCTGTATTGCCTGCGGGCAGTGCCAGGCAAATTGCCTGACTGAAAAAGGTATAGTATTATCGCAGGAGTTTGATCTGGCAAGTACCGAGGGCAGGCTTGATATGAAGCAGGAGATTGAAAAAGAATTTATTGTCTGCGAATGCTGCGGCGAACCGGTAGTTCCATTTGATCAGTATGCCTGGGTTGCTAAAAAGCTCGGGCCCCTGGTATTTAGCAGTTCTTCGGTCATGCTTTTTTATCTAAGGGCATTAGATCTATCCGCAAAACAAAGAATCTCTCCAGCAAAGGTTTCAGAATCGGCGCGTGCAGACAGGATCAAGATCCTTTGCCCGCGCTGCCGCAGGGAAGCTGTCTTAAAATCTTAAAATGTTCTCTTCTTTAAAAGTCAGGACCTTCCGCATTTACTGGATCGGGATGTTGATCTCGCTTATTGGCACCTGGATCCAGTCCCTTGCTCAGTCGTGGCTTGTCTTTGAATTGACAAACTCTTCATTCCTCCTCGGATTAGTCGGTTTCTTAAACACCATCCCGGTGCTTATCTTTTGCTTGTTCGGAGGTGTTTTGGCTGACCGCTTCAGCAAGAGGAATATCCTGCTTACTACGCAAGTAGCTTTTATGCTGCTGGCTTTTCTTTTGGCCGTATTGACCCAGTTTAAAATAATAACCGCCCACCAGATAATGTTTATCGCTATTTTAAACGGCATTGTAATGGCTTTTGACGCGCCCAGCAGGCAGGCGATGGTAGTGGAGATGGTCGGTAAAGACCACCTCTTTAACGCTATTGCCTTGAATTCGGTAGCTTTTAATTCGAGCCGGATCATCGGCCCGGCCCTGGCGGGTGTTTTGATCGCCGCGATAGGTATGAGCGGTTGTTTCTATATAAACGGGATAAGTTTTCTGGCGGTGATCATGGCCCTTCTTTATATAAAGGTGATCCCCCAAAGGAATGAAAGAAGAAATACCGCATTAAAGGATTTGAAGAACGGCCTGGTTTTTATCAGAAACCACGATCTGGTCATGACTTTGATCACTGTCGTCGGTGTTGTTAGTTTGTTCGGCATAAGCTATATTATCCTTATGCCGGTATTCGCGAATGATATATTAAAGGTCGGGGTAAAGGGGATGGGCGTATTGATGTCAAGCTCCGGGTTTGGCGCCTTGTGCGGGGCATTGCTTTTGGCCCGCCTCGGTGATTTTAAGAACAAAGGGGTATTTTTGCTCACTTCGGCATTCATCTTCTCTGTCTCGCTCATTTTGTTTTCTTTATCCAAGATATATTTCTTTTCCTGTGTGATACTTGTTATAATCGGAGCCACCAGCGTAGCTTCTCTGGCATTAATAAATATTTTACTGCAGACAAAGGTGCCTGATGAGTACAGGGGAAGGGTGATGAGCGTATTTATGCTTACCTTTGCCGGGATAATGCCTTTTGGGAACCTTCTTGCCGGAAGCCTCTCCCAGTTGTTTGGCCCGGCCTTCGCAGTCTTGATAAGCGGAGCTGTTTGCACAGCTTTTTTTGTATTTGTGAGCGTAGCCCATCCGAAGATAAAGGCTATATAAAACTATTTGATTTTTTAAAACCTTTTGCTACAATTATTCAGTAAGGAGGTGATAGGTTCTTTTTAATAAAACGGAATAATATTTTTAATAGATCAGGCACTCAAACTTATCTGATAGTTTGGTGTCCCTTTGCAGGGAAGGAGAGAGGCATGAGAAACGTAGTGATAGTGGTTTTAGCGGTATGCGTAGGTGTTGTAATGTTTGGTTGCGGCAAAAAACAGGCGCAAGAAGAGGGGCAGGAAGTTATTTCAATGGAGACCTTAAGCACGACAGGTATTCCTGCTGTGCAGGCTCCTGAAGCAAAGCCTCAGGTAGCTGTTAGCGCTCCGGTGGCCGCCGGATTAGAACCGCTTCCGCCGCCAGGCACAGGCAAACCGTCGGTAGTTGAAATACAAAAGGCATTGAAGAATGCCGGCTATTATAACGGCCCAATCGATGGTAAGATCGGCTCAATGACCAATAGCGCTATAAAAGAGTTTCAGCAGGCAAACGGACTGGAAGTAGACGGTAAAGTCGGACCCAAAACATGGGCAGTTTTAGGCGCTTATTTAGCCGCTCAACTCCGGGAGCAAGCCGGGCAGTAATAGCAGTTACCTTGAAACAGCATTTTTTTTGTGTTATAATTTAATTGGCCGATAAGGGTAAACCTGTCGAAAGGCAGGGGCACAAAGCCACAGGCCTAAATTGCCGTGCGCAGCCGTACTCGAAGAGGAGATGAGGCAAAAACGGGTAGTGAGGTACGCAGAGGCAGTATGGCAGCTGGGTTGCCGAAGGTGAGTAGGTGAGTACCGCAAGAAACACATCGCCTACCTTTATCGGCTCCAGTTTTAAAGAGATCCCAACATTTTTTGTTGGGATTTCTTATTAAAAGCAGAACTATTTTATGGCTAAATTTCCAAAAAATTTCTACTGGGGAGCTGCTACCTCAAGCCATCAGGTCGAGGGTAACAATACAAATAGTGATTGGTGGCAATGGGAGCAGTCCGGAGGCGGAAAAGAAGCTTCAGGGCCTGCCTGCCGCCATTACGAGCTGTATAAACAGGATCTTGACTTAGCAAAAGTCCTCAATCATAATTGTCATCGTTTTTCCTTAGAATGGAGCCGCATTGAGCCGCAAGAAGGGCAATTCTCCCGTGTGGAACTTGATCATTACCACGATGTGCTCGACGCCCTAAAAGAGCGCGATTTAGAACCAATCCTTACCCTCCACCACTTTACAAATCCCATTTGGTTTGCCCAAAAAGGGGGATGGTTAAATCCAGACTCTCCTGAGATATTCTTGCGTTTTGTCAAAAGGGTAGTTGAGGAATTTTCCGGCAAGGTGAGTTTTTGGGTGACTATAAATGAGCCGATCGTCTATGCTTACCACGCCTATGCTTTGGGGGTATGGCCGCCGCAAGAAAAGTCATTCAGAAAGACAGAGATCGTCATTGATAATCTATTTGCCGCGCATACCAAGGCTTATAGATCGATACACGATATCTATAGAGAAAAAGGATCCTCTTCTCCTTATGTAGGTTTTGCTAAAAATGTACAGGCATTTTATCCTTGCATCCCTACCTTGCGCAATAAGATCGCCGTAAAGATTCGGCATTCTTATTATAATATGAATTTCATCGAGAAGGCGCTGCGTTTGGGGGCACTTGATTTCATCGGCATCAATTATTATTCGCGCTCGCT
>JAHJJA010000009.1 GCA_018822885.1 Candidatus Omnitrophota bacterium | reverse complement strand
TGCAGGTATTGGATCCTCTAAATAAGGAAATCGTACAAAAAGCGCTGCAAATGGACAGCAGGCTTAATGTGCTTATAAAAGAAGTCATTGAGGTCTTCTGGGCTCATCCTAAAGGCAGCCTCAATGATGAGCAGTTCTTCAGAAATAGGCAGGTCCGGATGAAAGAGGCCTATGATGAAATTATCCTTCCCTTAGAGGAGCATATTAACCTCAAGCTGGGAAAATATGCATCTGAGGAGATCATCTTCTGGATAAAGAAAGTACTAATTAAAGCGAGAAGATTAAGAAGGGAATCTTTCTTCTATTTAGCAGATGAGCCTGTTTCGGTGGCAAAATTTCACTTACTCAAGCGTTCCGATGAACTGACAGATGATAAATTTATATGGATACAGGTCCCATTAACTACTAAGCCTTTTATGACGGATGGTTTATGTCTTAGCGAAGTTCAGAATCCGCCTGTTTTTATACAAAAGGTTCACAACCATGATGCTGGGTACGAGATGACCATATCGTTATCCGAACGAGGCGCAGTTTTGATTGATTGGGAACAGAAAGGCGCTGAATTTGATGTGCCTTTTGCGCATAAGACATTTGTCTGCGAAGGCAGATACCACACTATTAAGAATGTCTCTTCCAGAGTCACAGCTGATCTAACCCTTAAAGACCCAGGGCCGCAAATTTACCGTGGTTTTAATCCTGATACAAGAGGGGGGTTGCCTGTCAGTGTTACACCTTCGGAATCCGTGACGTTTCCTTCCGGGGAAACACATTCTCAATTATACCCGGAACTTTACCGACACTTACAGCTAGATGTAGCGGCTAATCCTTTCTTTGAAGATCCCGTCAATGTCCTGACTAAGCTGTTCATTCTGGAAAGCAGTCGGGCCAGCACAAGGATAAAGATAAACCCAGTTTATCCTGATTTCCAGATGGTTTCGATATTGCCGTGGCCTCGCTCCATCCCAGATGATTGGTCGTTGTTAGGAAGTTCTGGCCAGATTACCGGCCAGGTTATTGCTTATGACAAAGAGGGTAATGTTATCGATACAAAAGATTTTCAGGGGGGGGATATTGTATTGTTCAATAACCAACTCGGGGTTAAAACGGATAGTTTTGAGATTAGAAATACATCTGGATATAAGATTATGTTTTTTCTTGCGGAGCCTGCGGAATTAAAGGAGGATGCAAATCAAATTTGCATAGCAGTGGAGGAGCATCATCACGTGCTGGATACTTTAAGACAGATCAATAATCCTGAATTAGTGGTATTGAATTTCGATTGGGATGCGGATGATGAAGTCCTGGATGCAAGCCATCCCTGTTCTGAGATGAACTGGGTTACTGTCGTTAGAAAAGAAGGCCTGGCAAAAGAAATCATAAACATCCAGCCGCAGGAAAAATCAAAAGCAAAAGTTGATTTAAGCAAATTTTATGGAAGGCCGGTGTTAGTAACAATATGCGGGGATTTTTTCTCGCGGATAGCATGCGACACAGGTATGGATGTCGAGAATAGCTTTATCGGCATATATTATCATAACATAGGGAAACAGGTGAACGATAAAGTAAGAAAAGAGATCATCGCTCCATTACAGGCGGCCGGCATAGAGATATTGAGGCCGGTAGTATTCAGCCGCTCCAGGAATTACATCTGGGATAGGCCCGGTTATATAGAGGATGTTTTTGCAAGGGTATGTGAGGAATTCGCGCAAGTATTTATAGGCCAGGCTTTAACTAAAACCGAAAAGGAGGTAGAAAAATGCACAACTTACCCAATCTTGAAATTATCCGGATTTTACCAAGGCAGGCAGGGATCTTTATCTGCGCTAAGTTCCCAAAATGGTGTTCGCATTTTGACTTCCTTATCGAGCCTGATGGCAGGGTTAAAGGAAGGACTTCAAAGGGCTTTTGGCTTGAAGTCAGTGGGGAGCTTGGTAGCTACATTTCTACGAAAGCAAAGTCTTTTCTCGCAGGAAAAGTCACTTCCAATTCGTCGTGAGAAAGCAGCGGGGGCGGAGGTAGTCTTGCCGCAATCACCCGCTGTTTTTTCTTACTCTAGAAAGAAAGCGCTTTCATCTAAATTTTGGCCGTTGCGGAATTCAATAAAGGGATTTGGTTTACCTTCCGTGGCTGGTGGGGACCAATCCGCCGCAGCGGCCTATAAATCTTTTCAAGCCACCGCCCTTGCTCCGGCTAACGGCGCAGTTATTGTGGATCCGATCATCTCTCTAAGCAGAGCCAAGCGCGTTAGTATTAAGAAGATAACTTATCAGGATGCAGAGTATCCGGTATTAGTATTTGAGTTTAATATCGGAGATCTTGCTTTATATGGTGGAGGTGTATTAGCTGAAACTACTATTACCCCTGGAAGAAAGGTTTTAATCATCGCCATTGAAAAAGG
>JAHJJA010000008.1 GCA_018822885.1 Candidatus Omnitrophota bacterium | reverse complement strand
TGGTGAAGTTATCAAGAAAGAAGTTATGACTAAAGAGCAATTTGTTCAGCGTCAAGCTCAACAAAAAGCAGATCAAGCAAAAGCGCTTAAGTATAGGGGCGGCTTGGTTAATGATCTTACTAGTGGTTTAAAAGATTTACTCAAAGATAAAGTCGCTGTTATTGACAAAAAAGGCGTAACGAGATTGGTTCCTAAGGATCATGTGCATGATAGCACTTGGTGGAGGTTTACTTCGCTTGGAGGGTATGAAGAAGTAACTGATGCCGCAACAGGTAAGAAGATGAAGATTGACACTGGTTTCATAAGTGGTGTGAACCTTAAGAAAATGCCGCAGGTGGCGAGTTCGATTCGAGCCGATGGTAAGAAGGTCGATGTATTTTACGATCCCGTTTCAGGCAAGGCATTTAAGCTTAGATATGAGTTAGGTAATGAAGACGCTCAAGTTGAAAGAGGAACTCTTGTCAGGCCTGGGTATAATAGCAATGATTCGGCTAGTGTAATTGTCGCGGCTACAGGCAGGACTGATAAAGACGGCTATGAGGCTTTTGCCATCGGCGACAGGCCTGGCGATAGGTTTACTGACATTAGCATCACAATCCCCGGGATTTATAGCAAGCAGACAACAGGCGGCACTTTAGCCTTAACAAGCGCTGTCCGCGAAGGAGAAATAGTTAGGGCTGTTTATGATTATGCGCATACAGATACTGCGCAGCTTGTGAATTTAATGACATCCGGGAATATGGTCATACCTCAAGAGATTAATCCTGTTGTAGCAAATATACTGGTAAAGACCATTGAATCAAAAGACTTAGGGGGTTTTGGTCCACATGCTAAGGAAATTATACAGTCAGGGAAGGATTTTATCGCGAGTCCTTCTATTGATGGCTCTAAGGCTGTAATGAATTTAGCGTTTTTATCCTTAGCGGCTGATAATAAGAAAAGCTTGGATGCAGGTATAGAAGCAATGAATAACGATTTGGGTGTTAATACTAGTTTGGCTAGATGGTATGGCAGGTCTCCTGGTAGATATATTTGGGGCACTGATGCTGCCGCAGAAAATATTGATGCTTCTATTACTGCGAAAGCTTCATTAATGCAGGCTGTAAAAGATATATCTTCCGGAGATCAGCGTTTGGCCAATAGAGGTTACCAAGATATTATAAATACTGGTTCAATGGCAAATGGTTTATTGGGAGATGTAAATAGGAACTTAGCTTGGGCGGGTTTAGGAGATGAGACTTTTCAATTTGGAGTAGTGACTTTAGCTACTGCAGGGATAGGTTCTGCTTTTAATGCTGCTGGTGTTGTAAGGGCTACGGATATAACCGGCCGCACTTTTCTTACTACTGTTAATGCGCTGAATAAAGCTCAATATCTACCTGGCTTTATTCAGACAGTGGAGTATGGGACGTATTTTGTAAATGCAGCGAAAAATACAGCATTGGTTTGGGGGGGCATAAAAGGTGGTTCTTCCTTGCTTAAAGAAACCATTATGTATAATTATAATACTAACCCGAATAAGGCTTTTAATTGGTTTAAAGTAATCTCAGACACTGTTTCCGGTGCTAAACAAGGCATGATTTTTCAGTCGGCTTTTTCGGGTGCCGGTTTAGCCCTTGAGGGAATAGGGAGTTTAGCCAAAGCTACACCGGCGATGCAAGCTTTTGCCGATGTAGGTAAATTTGCCAAGGAGTATCCACGTTTGACTTCAATGCTCAAATGGGGAACTATAAGCGGCGTGGATTATACAGCTACCCAGTATCTCTATGCTAATGCATATGGCAAAGATTATTCTTTTAGGGCGATGGCAAAAGATTTTGGGATTGGTTTTGTTCCCGGGGCTATTTTAGGCGGCGTTGGCAGTAAATGGCTTAACGAAGGTAGGCATCTTACTCAAGTAGGTAAGGCATTTCTTGTGGGAGGTGTTTCAAATGTAATTAGCGGCAATGCGGCAACTTATGCTAACGATAGGACTTTTCTTACTGCAGGGCAGAATATTTTTAATTTTAGCATAGGTGGTTTTGGTGGAGCTGTTTTTGGCCCCATGCGCCAGGCGTGGGGTTCTTCTATCGCAGAAACATTACAAGGTTATGGCCTTTATCCAGAGCAATTCTGGAGAGGCTCGTTGCATGGCGCGAAAGATTTTGCCATAATTATGCCGCTTTGGTCTAGCCTGGGCATGCCTTTAACTTACAGCTCAAGGCGTTTGATTCTTAGAGAAGACGCGGATACAGCATGGCGGTATGCGATGAATAGATTTGATCCGCAGGGATTGGGTTTTAAGGCTGCTCTTGCTATGCATGCATTGCAAGGAGCTGAAATGGGTCTTTACTTTGGCCATTTTATGAATGTGCTGGCTGTGCCAGATACCGCACTGTTGGGTAATATTTCTATTGAACAGATGAATTGGCTGGAAAGTCGTATTGCCGCCTTTGCCACTAAGCATAGCGTTCGTGGATTGGGTAAGAGTTTAAGCGAACCCGGCAGGCAGATTGCAGCTTTCCAGGATGAGCATATTGCTACGGCGATTACCGGAGCGGCGCGAAAAGGCAGCGGATTATTCTTGACTGCAGAGGATAGAGCTTTTGCAGGCGTTGTGGGCGGGCAGCCGTTTTTTGGTTACCGGTTAATTACGCCTCTAGGAACACCCTTTTCCTCCCCAGGTTCAAATACACTACAGCGGTTACTGGGCAAGGTTATTAACCAGGTGGATTCTCTATGTTTTATTGTGCCATATCTGACTGTAAATTCAACTGCTGCCGAGGCCTTTTTTACTAGTAAGACTTTCGGATTAGGGATGAAGCAGGAGAAGGCCCAGGCCTGGGCGCAAAATAGCGGCTTTGTCTCTTTATTTCTTTTACCTAAAGCAGTTTCGGCAATCAGAAGTATTTCTCCTCAGCAATACAGGGAACATATACATAGGAATACCAAGGAGGAAGTGCGGGATTTAGAAGCTAAACAGTTGGGAGATGGTATAAATAACCCTGCTTCTAACGCAAGGAGTAATCGTGATATAGATAGTGTGACAATAGAGCGCAATGGTAGCAGGGTGAATGTGGCAGAATTAACAAGGGTAGCAGAAAAGGGGCTTTATACTAATCCTTATACAGGAGAACAATTGATTGTTGCGGTTGTAGAAAAGGGGTTTGTTCTATTGCCAGCGCAGTCTAATGCAGCAGGAAAACCGGAATCCCCCAGTGTTATTCCAAAAGAATTATCGGAATCTACTTCTTCTTCAGGAGATCATCCCATAGCTATGGATCAGGGGCCAAGTAGAGGAATTTTACCCACCTCCGCGGAAATTAGAGGTCGCCGCGATGTTGGTGATGGCAGGATAGTACACTTCGTGGATCAGTCGACATTAAATTCAAGCGGTGCCAGAGGTGCTGTAGATATGGAGAGGCCCGAGAATATTTATTTAAGTAGAGAAGCTACACCCAGGACTGCCCAGCATGAAGATATAGAGTCATTAGGACACCAGCAATATGGCAGTCAGATGACCGATTCCACTGCCCGCCTTATACATGATATGTCTGATGGTGTAGTGAGAAATTCCGACGGTTCTGTAAATATAGAATTGACACAGGATATGCAGTCAAGGGCAAAAGTCCATGAAGGAAAATATGAAGGGTGGCAATCTAAAGCTCAAGCATCGGCTATGGCCGCAGGAGACGCAGCCAGAGTTGATGCTTCTGCAGTATCAACCGATTTACGAAGAACTCCAAATCAGCCTGCCGGAACCATTCCAATTGTTAATGAAAGGCCACTCGGATTTGAAAGGCTTAGTTTTGCTTTTGATAACGAAGCCGGTAAACCAGAAGAAGGAAATGGCACTTCATTAGGAAAAGTTGCAACAGAGCGCGTAACAATGCCCGGGGCAATAAAAGTCGGCAACAGTATTATGCAGGGAGATGTGGAGGTTGCCAGAATCGATGGCGGGGTATTGCGTTTTACCGATGAAGGTATTAGCCGCGGCTACGGATTAAAGGGGCAAGAAGGTATCCCAGCTAAGCCTGTGGTT
The DNA here is from genome assembly GCA_018822885.1 of Candidatus Omnitrophota bacterium. Taxonomy (GTDB): domain Bacteria; phylum Omnitrophota; class Gorgyraeia; order Gygaellales; family Profunditerraquicolaceae; genus JAHJJA01. The sequence continues at coordinate 1,029 of JAHJJA010000008.1, read as the reverse complement.
GGAGAGGTGCCTAGAAGTACTCCGTTTGTTGGCCGGGAAGATCTAAGATTAAGTAGCAATGTTGGAGATCCGGCGGCAGGTGTTATGCATAGGATGGGCATTGATTTCGCTATCAATCCTGAGCAGATAGATGGAATAAGTAGAGTGGAGCAGATTGTTTCCGGGCAAATCGCTGAATCCGGCAGAGATATTAGATTAGTGCGTATTGCTATGGGTTCTGGTAAGGATTCTTGCCAACCAGTTTTATATAGTGAACTTTTAAGAGCGCAAGGTGAGACTGGAAGATTACTGGTGACAGTAAGATCTGAAACACAGGCACAAAGCACAGCTAATGAAATAGCAAAATACTTGGAAAGGGTAGGGGTAAGAGACGGCGTAAGGGTGGTTTCTAAGGATGCTGCTGAAGGTATTTTGAGTTCAAAAGATGCCCGCGTAGTGGTTGTGCCTCATGAAGATTTGGACTATTTGGCAGGCATACCAAAAGAAGATGGCCGTCCGCTTATAGAAGCATTAGCAAATGGGCGCAGGGCTTGGGATCCGGAAATGGAAGGCCGCCCGGGTTTATTGATGGGTGAGCAAGCTTATAAAACAGTAGGCGAAGCAGATCGACTAGAGGCACAAAGGAGTCATGAGCAGTTAACCAGAGAGCTTGGTTCAGAAACTGCGGTATCTTCACAGGGTAGAGAAATTCTTACAGAAAGAATGGTTGATGGGCAAAGAGTCAAAATAACCCATTTTAATCCTGAGTTACTAGAAAGGGCGTTAGAGGGCAAGAGTATAGAAGAGCATTTGTCTACAACTGAAGGCAGAAGAAAATTAAATGCACTTTTAGTTAATGCTGAGGTGCGCGCAGAGATAGATGGTGTGGAATATTATATGGATAGCCTTAGCGGCGAAGCGATTCCTCTGGACTCACAAAGCGGGATAGCGCATCGGGTGCGTCCCCATGATCCTTTAAAGGCGGTAGCATATGTTTTGGTAGGGGCAAAAAAGGCAGCAGAGGTAGGCAGGAGTTTACCTGAACCGAAG
>JAHJJA010000007.1 GCA_018822885.1 Candidatus Omnitrophota bacterium | reverse complement strand
TGCCCAGGGTATGCAGGAGGTTGTTTCAAAGGTGATCATTCCTACGGAGCAGGTCTCTGAGATCCGCTCGGGGAAGAAAAGGATCTCCCAGAGAAAATTCTTCCCGGGTTATTTGTTAGTGGAGATGGAGTATAGCGAGAAGGCCTACCTTTTTATAAAAACTACGCCAGGAGTTACCGGGTTTATAGGTGTTGGCAGAAAACCGATGCCTTTGCCGCAATCCGAGGTCGATAGTATTCTTAAAAGGACTGAAGAGACTCAGGTCAAGCCCAGCCCCAAGGTTATTTTCGAGAAGGGTGAGCAGGTCAGGGTCACCGAGGGGCCGTTTGTAAATTTCAACGGCACGATAGATGAAGTGCATCCGGAAAAAGGGAAAATCAAGGTCAGCGTTTCGATTTTTGGCAGGTCGACTCCCGTAGAATTAGAGTATTGGCAAGTGGAGAAAGTATAAAATGGCAAAAAAAGCGATCAAGGCACAGATTAAGCTGCATGTCCCTGCCGGAGCCGCAAATCCAGCGCCTCCCGTAGGACCAGCGCTCGGGCAGCACGGCGTCAACATTATGCAGTTTTGCAAACAGTTTAATGATCAGACTAAGGGCAGAGATGGCTTGATACTTCCCGTAGTCATCAGTGTTTTTGAGGACAGGACCTTTTCTTTTATTATCAAGAGCCCTCCTTCCTCCGTATTATTGAAACGGGCGGCAAATCTTGCGAAGGCATCCGGTATCGCCGGTAAGGAAAAGATCGGCACCGTGACAAAGAAACAGGTTGAAGAAATAGCAAAGCAAAAAATGTCGGATTTGAATACATCGGATATGGAAATCGCGGTTAAAATCATCGAAGGCACGGCCAGAAGCATGGGCATTTCGGTTGAGGGCTAAGAGGGTACAGGATGAAAACACATAGCAAAAGATATAAGGAATCAGCTAAGCTTGTAGGAGAGGATAAAGTTTATGATTTAAGAGAAGCTATTTCTACTCTTAAGAAGTTTCCTGCCCCTAAATTCGACAGTTCAGTGGATTTGCATTTTAATTTGAGCGTGGATAGCAAGAAATCAGATCAGATGGTCCGCGGCACAGTTGTGCTCCCGCATGGAACTGGAAAAAAGATCAGGGTAGCGGTTTTCTGCAAAGGCGAGCACGAGAAACTTGCCCGTAACGCAGAGGCTGATTATGTCGGCGGATTGGAGTTGATCGATAAAGTCGCCGGTGGGTTTATGGATTTTGATTGCGCGATAGCCACGCCCGATATGATGAAAGACTTAAGTAAGCTCGGTAAAGTTTTAGGTCCCCGAGGGCTTATGCCAAGCCCCAAGACCGGCACTGTTACGAATGATATTGTCAAAGCCATAGAAGACGTAAGAAAAGGTAAGGTTGAATTTCGCGTTGATAAGCAGGGGGGAGTTCATCTTTTAGTCGGGAAGATCTCTTTCAGCGAAGACAATTTGTATGATAACGCCTCTAAGGTAATCGAGGCTTTAACCGAAGCAAAGCCCGCGTCAGTGAAGGGGAAATTTGTCAAGAGTTTATCAATTTCCTCATCGATGAATCCGGGGCTAAAGCTCTCAATTTAACATGAAAAAGATAGGTTTAATTGTCAAAGAAGTTTCAGAGAATCGCATTAAGGATACTTTAAAGGATTCGAGCGCTTTCTTTATCATCAAGTATTCCGGCGTCTCAAGTCCGGACCTATGTAACTTAAGGCTTTCGCTGAGAGGTTTGGGTTCGAGCATGTTTGTCGTCAAGAATAGCGTTGCCCGGCGAGCGCTAGTGGATTCCGGTTTAGAGGGGTTAGTAAAGTCGGTAGAGGGACCCTGCGGTTTGATTTTTACAAAAGATGAGCCGGTAGGGACATCGCGCATATTGTGCGGTTTTATCAAGGAGCATGAACAGTTAAAAATAGAGGGTGGTTTTCTTAAGGATAAGATCATCGGTAAGCAGGATATCGAAGCGATGTCAAAGCTTCCTTCAAAGGAAGTCTTGCGCGCGCAGGCCGTAGGAGTACTCAAAGGCCCAATTGTCAGCTTTGTTCTGACATTAAATCAGGTTCTGGCAGGGTTTGTTTACTGCCTTGATCAGATAAAAGATAAAAAACCAAAATGAAACCCTGTTAACTTCAGGCGAAATTCCGACCGAACGAAAGTGAGCGTCGGGATAATACGAGGAGGAAAGTAAAATGGCACAGAATTTAGAAGAGATGATTAAGACGATTGAGAGCATGACAGTGTTAGAACTCGCGGATTTAGTTAAGGCGCTTAAGGAGAAATTCGGCGTCTCTGATATGCCGATGATGGCAGCTCCCGCAGCAGGCGCGGCAGCAGGCGCGGCAGCCCCGGCAGCAGAAGAGAAGAGCGTTTTTACCGTCGTATTAGCCAGCGCTGGCGCTAACAAGATCTCAGTGATCAAAGAAGTGCGCGCAATGACAAATCTTGGTTTAAAAGAAGCCAAGGATTTGGTTGATGGAGCGCCGAAACCGGTTAAGGAAGGCGCTACCAAAGAAGAAGCGGAAGATATTAAGAAGAAGCTTGAAGCCGCCGGCGCGACTGTAGAATTAAAATAGCATTGCCAGTAAGTGGTGTTTCACGAAGAGAGATAAGGGATAATCGCTAGATAAGCTAAAAAGCATATCGAAAGGTTATATGATAAAACGCAAAAGTTTTGGCAAGTTAAAAGAGGTTTATAATATGCCGAATCTGCTGGATGTCCAGCTTGAGGCATATAAGGAGTTCCTCCAAATTGATGTCGCCCCGAAAGAGAGAGCGCTTATCGGGTTGGAGGAGGTTTTTGCGGAGATCTTCCCTATCGAAAACGCGGATCGTTCCGTGAAACTCGAATATTTAAGCTATACGCTCGGCAAGCCTAAGTACACGGTCGGCGAATCAAAGACTCGCGCCTTGACTTACGCCGCTCCGCTTAAGGTCAAATTCAGACTCAGTACTCCTCGTGAGACCAAGGAGCAGGACGCGTATTTCGGCGAGATCCCGCTTATGACTGAAACAGGGACGTTTATCATAAACGGAGATGAAAGAGTCGTAGTAAGCCAATTGCAACGTTCACCCGGTGTATCTTTTGAAGAAGAACTGCATCCTACCGGAAAAAAGATTTTTTACGGCAGGATCATCCCTTATCGCGGCGCCTGGCTTGAGTTCAAATATGATTTATCAGAGACAATACTCGCTTATGTGGACAGGCGCAGAAATTTTCCCGCGACCCAGCTTTTAAGGATCCTTGGCTTTTCTACCGATAATGATATTATGGCTGCTTTCGGGAAAGAACATCCCGAGATCAATAACACTTTGAAAAAAGATTTTACTAAGAATAAAGAAGAGGCTTACCTTGATTTTTATCGCAAGATGCGCCCGACCGAACCGGTGACAAAAGAGGCGGCTGAGGCGTTATTCTATAGATTATTTTTTGATCCTGCCCGTTATGACCTTGAGCGCGTGGGCAGATTTATCCTGAATAGAAAATTGGGGATGGAT
>JAHJJA010000073.1 GCA_018822885.1 Candidatus Omnitrophota bacterium | reverse complement strand
TATTAAGAAGATAACTTATCAGGATGCAGAGTATCCGGTATTAGTATTTGAGTTTAATATCGGAGATCTTGCTTTATATGGTGGAGGTGTATTAGCCGAAACTACTATTACCCCCGGAAGAAAAGTCTTAGTTATTGCCATTGAAAAAGGCCGTACAGAACTCCTGCCTCATGAAGCCGGACACTATATTGGTATAGAGTATTTTAACGATCTCTCTGAATATAAAGCCAACGCTTTAGCAAAGCAAATAGCTATAGACACAAAGCTCCAGGACCACCAGAAGCTTGACCTTGAGCGTTTTACCCAAGCTTTAGAAGAGCGCGAAATGTTCGCGGAGGTAGTGGCTGCTGATAATGGTGCCGTATCAGTCAAAGATCTTGTTGCAGATACTGGTGAGGTGAAGGGGTTTGATTCATTTTGGTATGTTTTGCCGAAAGGCCCGAACAAGAGAGTCAATGTGCAGACATACAATTGTCTTGACGATATAAGCTCCATTTGCCTTAAGAATTTTTTTCAGGAAACAGCCAAAAATAATCCTCTGGTTTGGGCATTTTTTGCCCAGGATAAATGGCGCATAGAATTCCGTGAAGACTTGCCCGGCATTAGCCGTTATTCATCAACCTTTCAATCGAACGAACACCGGATTTCTCTTGACGCTACGCTTTTGCCTCAAAACGGCGATTTGTGTGCTACTAAGAGACAGATACTTGAGGCGGAGATATATCTCCAGGTGACGCGCTGGTGGTTAGAGAATCTTAAAACCGGAGTTACCGATGATTTTAAGAACAGCTTCCTTTTATTGGCACAGCTGCGTTTTATCTACCGCGGTAATATCGAAGCTGTCCTTAGAGCTAGGTCAATAGGAAGGCTGGGTGGGGATTTTATAAGCCTTTTGCGCCGCTATAAACACGTCCGTGATAATTGCGATAATCCACATCTTCTGCCGCAGCAGGAGATGGAGGTGGTCGAGAGGTATTTAAAACAACTGGGCCTGGCGGTTAATGATTCTGATGTATCGTCAATAACTAAATCTGCCCAATTATTCGCTATGTTAGGAGAGGAATTCCGTAAAGGGGAAGGGGTTGATCTTAAGAAGAGTTATCAATACGCGATAAGATACTATTCTTACGCGATACTCTTGATTCTTAACATTAATACTAAGCGATGCAATGAGTGGCGGGAAGTACTATTGAAAGTAATGCGCGAGGGGGTGGAGCGATCTATACTACCGGTAGAAAAAGAAAACTTTATCCGGCTCTGGGATGATTTTGGAAAGCGCAGGCCCAATATAAAACAGCTCTGGGAAAAGGTGCGCAGCCTTATCTTTATAGATGAGCTTAATGACGTGCCCGAGATTAGCGACGGAAAAGAGAGGGTCAGCAGTCGTTATGGGAGGATCAGCAGTTTTCTTGAATTCTTGGATCTTATTGATAATGTGGCCGATGGTAACACCGGCATCCAGGACCTTGAAGATTACTTTAGAAGTAAGTGTTTTGAAGGGGCAAAACCTCCATCTTCAGAAGAAGTGGAAAAGTTTGTGCAGGCCTATAAAGCAATCATATTGCAAGAAGGAATGAAAAAGATACTTTGGCTTTCGGTTATGCTGTTGTTGTATACGAGGTTGCTTTACCGGGATGAGTCAGTGGATAATTGGTATTTTATACCTTATCTTTTAAATAAGCTTTCAGAAAATGACAGGGGGATAAAATCCGATGAGATGCAGATAATCATGGGCTTGACTACCTTGCACCGCGATTTTGGGACCCTTTTTTTTGGCGAGGGGTCTCCTGTTTATATGGAGGGCCACTTTAGCCAGATAAAGAAAAATCTGGATAAAATAAAGCAAGACATGGACGAGGAAAAGAAGAAGGCAAAGGCAGGCCCTTCTGTACAAGGCGCACCATTGGCTACGCAGGCTGCTTCTACACAGGCAGATTTTGTTTATTCACAAGCTAACTTTGAGAAACTGCTAGAAATATTGGATGACAAGTCTGTCCCCTTAGGTGATAAAGCTAATGAGGCGGTTATGGATGAGTTGTTTCCTAAGATGCCAGAGCTGCGCAAATATAATAAATGGACAGAGGGGTCTTTGGTGCAGAAAGTAAGGGAGCATTGCCATAGGGCTGTAGTATTTATCAATGCTATTGATAGAGGTACTGAAGAAGCCCTTGAAAGCATAAATAAAGAAAAGGCAGGAGATATGATCCTGCCTGAAACATTCTCTCGCTGCCACCGCGCTTTAGAAGCTATGATCGGCGGAGATTTGAAGATGCGTAGGCTTGTATATTTAGCTGTGTTTTTGCATGATATCGGGGAGCCTTCGCGCGATCCGCATCATGCCGAGATAGGGGCGGCATTGATTAGGAAAATATTACAGCAGATGAATGACTACCTGCCTGATGCCGAGAAGTTTTTGTCTAGCCATCTAAACCTGGCAGAATGGATTGTATACCACCACGTGGATTTTGGGACTTTGCATTTTGCGGAAAGGACCTATGCTGTGCTTTTTACAGATAAACTTGGCTATCAGGCGGATTCCACAGCGCTTAAAAACTTGGCTTTATTAAACCTTGCAGATATCTATGCGACTGGACTGGGCTCTGGGCTTTCTGACGATAAAACCAGGTTCTTTATTGATACGCTTAGTGCGCCCGATGCCAAGGCTCATCTTGAAAAAGCGCTAGGAGAGAACTTCTTGGATTATCGCTTGAGAATATTTTCTACTAATCGCGAGGGTCTTCCCGAGTCAGATAGCCGGCGTAATAAAGCCAAGGCGGAGTTAGCCAGGATCCAGCAGCTTTATCCTGAAGATTACCAGTGCATAAGGAACTATTTGGGTAGTGTTGAGTCTCCAATCCAGGTTATCGATTATTGTTTCTTTTTCTGCACGGCTTTACGGCCGGAAATCTTGATCAAGTTATTCTTTTTGCTTTCTCGAGTTGCCAGGAAGGCAGAGGAAGAAATAAAACAGCAGAAATTTAATCCGTTAAGATGGCTTAAATTTAGCGCGCCTACCGCGTTAGCTCCTTTTAGC
>JAHJJA010000072.1 GCA_018822885.1 Candidatus Omnitrophota bacterium | reverse complement strand
CCAGATTCCGCCAACACAGTGCACGCCAAAGGCATCCAATGAATCATCATAACCTAATTTTGGCTTGACCACAGTTACCGCAATAAAACAAAAAACGCTGACTAACAGGCCAATGAATATCGCAGATAGCGCATTTACGTAACCGGCTGCCGGAGTAATCGCAACTAGTCCCGCTACAGCACCCGAAGCTACACCAAACATCGTAGGCTTACCATTACGGATCCATTCAATCATCGCCCAGCTTAGGCCTGCTGCCGCGGCAGCAGTATTAGTAACAACAAAAGCATTGACTGCTAAGCCATTTGCCGCCAAAGCGCTTCCCGCATTAAACCCAAACCAACCAAACCAAAGTAATCCAGCGCCCAAAACTACAAAAGGAAGGCTATGCGGAGCCGGGACATTGGAATTTAGATTTTTTCTTTTTCCAATAACTAACGCGGTCACCAAAGCCGCAATGCCGGCATTAATATGCACGACTGTCCCGCCGGCAAAATCAAGCGCGCCAAAATCCCTTAAAAACCCTCCGACCCCCCAAACCCAATGACAAAGCGGGTCATACACAAATGTAGCCCAGAGCAAGCTAAAAATGACAAATGCTGAAAACTTCATCCTCTCTGCAAAAGCTCCGATGATCAATGCCGGGGTGATAATCGCAAACATCCCCTGGAAGATCATGAATGCCTGATGCGGGATAGTGCCCGCGTAATCCGCGTAAGGCTCTAAAGAAACGCCTCTTAAACCCATCCAGCCAAACCCTCCCCAAAACCCTTTTGCAGGAGCAAAAGATAAACTATAGCCAAAAAGCACCCACTGGATACTTAAAACGCACATGATAATAAAACATTGCATTAACACGCTTAAAGTATTCTTTTTCCTAACCATGCCTCCGTAAAAAAAAGCCAAACCCGGAGTCATCAGCAAGACAAGCGCCGATGAAATCAACACCCACGCCGTATCACCGGAATTAATCATTTTGCCCCCTTTCTTTTAAAAGTTAAAATCAAACTGCAGGGTTATAGTGTCGCTAAGATCGTGATTATTATACAAATCGTATCCGGCTATCACCGAGAAATCTTTGGTAAAATTCCAGGAAAAACCGAAATTAAGCGCTCCGTATGAAGACTGGCTTGCCTGATAATCAACGCAAATCCAGAGCTTATCGCTTATCTCGCTCATAACCCGCTCCCACGCATACATAGGCCCGGAGTTATCGCGCAAGCCGTCCTTGTCACGCAACAATCTGCCATTGCCGTTAAAATATCCTGCCGAAAACCTTCCCAAATTGATTTTCCCTATCGAAACTGTCTTTGCCCCCCTAAAATACCAAATATTATTATTTGTTTTGTTGCGTTTTACGCCGGCATCATAAACACCAATTGCCAACGCTGGCATATTTTTGAAATAGGCATCCTCCGGCAAGCCTACCTTAGAATTAAAATACCAGGGATAGGTGTCATAATAGGAGCCGAGCCCTTTCTTATAGTCAAACCCGGCTTCAGCCATCATCTTTCCTAAGGGTTCCCAAACTTTGCCCAAAAGATTATTCTCCGGCTTATCAGACAATAAGCTAAAGGTAGGGCCATACACTTGCAGCGCATAATTGTGCTGGTCATAATTATCTGAATTCGTGTATTTACCATTGGTGGGAAAATATAGATCTGCTCCCAAATGGATTTTACCGTAAGGCTGAATGTCGGTTGAAGGAGCCCAAATAAGGGTAGACGGGGTCGCAAAAACACTGCTTATATGGATTATAAAAAATAGCCCTATTACCATTAAACCTAACTTGACATTACTCATTTTCCATCCTCTTCATGTTATCCCTCGCATCCAGATTGTAAGAGCTTGTTGCTCGGGATTATTTCGGCCTAACAACTTATGTTCGCTCATTTCCTGCCTGCCGGCAGGCAGGCATTCGCTCCATAAGTTGTGGCCTCAATAAAAAAGGCGCCTTTTTACCCTCTCTGGTAACACCCAAACATATAGGATTGTTTGGTGTGCCCTTCCTGGGCAAAGACGCCAATGCCTTTGTTTTATCTCACTTCGATGTGTTTACTACACCACTACAAGTAAAAATACCCGCAACTTGGTAACCCCTTAAATAACCAGGGACGTTTTCCAATTCAAAGCTAAGAGTGTCCCCAATGGGGACACTCTACCGATTGGTTTGGAAAACGTCCCTAACTAATCGAGGTGTTTTTTGCATTTTTCCCGGATTCTTGATATTATTTTTACTACACTCACATGAGAAACCCCTAAACGCTCTCCGATCTGCCTTGTAGTCAGATTTTGGGAAAGAAAATTAAACACCTCCTTCTCTCTGGGGCTAAGGCCATTATTCCTGATTGCTTCAATCAACATCTTTGTGTGAAGATCATCAAGATACCGCGAGGATTTCTCATCCTCAAGGGACAAAGATCCTTCAAGAGTAAACTTTTCCTCATTTAACGATGCCTCGATACTGACAAATCTGGCGCGCGCAAGATGCTTTCGCAGATAATTCTTAAGATGGAAATAACAACCCTGCAGGATATAACTATCCGTTTTATCAGAAAGTTCTCCGGCATTAAAATCCTGCCAGAGATGGATCAAAGCTTCCTGAAAAAGATCTTCGTCATTAAAGAAAGTAAAATGATAATTCAGCCTATACGTTATCCTCTTTAATGTCGGAGATATTTTCTTAAGTAATGTTTCAAAGTTGACTTTTTCCATATATATCATAGCAATAATTGAGCCCCGCCCGGGCGATAAGCCTCAGGGGTTCCCCAAGGCGAAATACTTGAGCGGCCAAGCTCCATCCGCGCCTTGAAGGACGCTGGTTTATAGGCCGCGAAGGTATAAATAGGGCGTCCCTTTGCCCAAAGATGGGTTCATAGGACGCCCTAGTCCTCTCGCTCTTTTTCTTCTTATCCTACTTTATTCACTCTCAGTTGACGCTTCGCAAAAAACCGCCTTTGTTACTTTTGGGGCCGTCTTCTTTGACGAGTGATTCCCATTGAAGAATTCTTCACACTCCCAAACCGGCAGGTTTCTTGAGAAAATGCAACCTTCAAACTTTACACAAGTGCTGCATAAACCTCTACGCTCCATCGATCACCTCCCGACAGTAACCGTTGCCCTTTTATGATTCGGCTCAACCTCAATTTTACCGTCTAGAATCGCCTCTGCCTCTTTACGATAAGCATCCATCACATAGGGAATGCCGGAGACCTTGGCCGCATCTTCAGTCAGAGACATAAGGTCGCTCCTGGAGATAGTCGAAAGACAGAAATTCCTGCTTCCTGCCATCAACTGCTGCAAACCGACCTTGATCTTCTGGGCAAAAGAATATATTCCGACAGCTCCCAGGGTTATATCCTTCATCTCTTTGCCAAACCTATCTACCAGCTCTTCATAGCAGACAAAGATCTCCTTTTCTGTCTTGCCAAACGCCGATACAGTCACCGGAAGATCACCTTTTTTTATCCACTCTGCGATATTCTTCCCGACCATTCCGGGAATCATAAGAGCCCTACCCATACACACTGCCTTTACATAAGGAGCACCCATGGCAATAACCTTAAAGATATGGTCCTCGGTAGAGAATCCACCGGCAATTGCAATATCCGGAAGACGCATGCCTTTTTTGCTAAGTTTCTGGCAAAACTCATAGGTAAGCGCCTCCAAATAAAATGTAGGTATACCCCACTCCTCCATCATCCTCCAAGGGCTCATCCCTGTTCCGCCAGGCGCTCCGTCTATGGTCAAAAGGTCTATATGTGCCATTGAAGAATACCTGATCGCCATTGCCAGCTCGCGCATTGAATAAGCGCCGGTTTTTAAGGTTATGCGCTTAAAACCTAGGTCCCTAAGGCGTTTTACTTCAGCCAAGAATGATTCTTCAGAAACAAAACCTAAGCGGGAATGGCGCTCAAACTCCTTGATTGCGCCATCCTTGAATGCCTCCTGATGAGCGTGCACTGAAGGATCAGGGGTAACGATATATCCGCGATTTTTTAGCTCAAGCGCCCGGTCCAGGCTCTTTACCTTTATTTCACCGCCGATACATTTAGCTCCCTGGCCCCATTTGAGCTCAATGGTTTCCAGGTTATGTTTTTTTCTGACATACTCGGCGACCCCAAGACGGGTATCTTCTACATTCATCTGCACCAGTATCTCACCGTAGCCGTTATGAAACCTTTTATAGATTTCAACGCGCCGGTCCATATCCGGAGCGCTTTTAATTTTCCCCTTGCTATCCAGCTCTAGCTGCGGGTCAATACCGCAGACATTTTCTCCGCAGACAAGAGTGATCCCGGAAATTGCCGCGCCAACCGCAAAATGCTCCCAGTTCTTCCGGGCTACTTCCGTTGAACCTAGTGCGCCGGTAAAAACCGGCACTTTCATCTTTACCTTTGAATCCCATCCATACTCTGTTTCGGTGTTTACATCAGGAAATTTGGTGTTATCGGGGTTGCCTATCTCTCCTTCATGCAGGCCTTTTGCGCCTAAGGCGTAACCCTGAATATTTAAATGCGAATAATCAACCGGATAATCCTTATCCGCCCCGGCAGTAACATCGCCGAATGGCCCAGGATAAATCACCTCACGGCTTCTAAATGTCGCCTTAAAGACTTCGCAGTTTCCTTTACAACCGTCAACACAACGGGAACAAATTCCAGAAGCAGGCACTACGTTTTTAGAACGATTAAAAGTCCCGGTTGCGTCATTTGCGTTTGGCCGTTGCAGGTTCATCTTACTTCCTCCTTTTTTTGCTTCGACTGATTAAGCCCTCACAAGCTTCTTCATATCCGAAGCCAGAATAATCGCTTCCGCGACTTCGCGCATGGTCTTGCGATTATCCATACTAAACCTTCTCATCTTCAAATACGCCTCTTCCTCGCTGAGGCCCTCTTCCTTCATCAGAATCCCTTTTGCGCGCTCAATGCGCTTACGGGTCTCAAGCTCCTCCTGTATCACCTTACTTTTGACCATCAATTCCGTATTTTCAATGGCAACTGCCGCCTGATTGGCAATAGTAGTCAATATATTTATTTCTGCTTCGCTAAAATCATGCGGCTTAGGCGTATAACAGTTGATCACCCCGATCACCTTGCCTTTAACCGACATGGGAACGCATAAAAGAGAACTTAAGCCCTCTTTCTTTGCGATATCCTTATGCTTGTATTCTTTCTCCTTAGTCACATCTTTCACCGCTATCGGCTTATTCTCCTTGGCTACCCTTCCCGCTACACCCTCCCCGATTTTTAAAGCCGGCTTTTTATTGTATTCATCACTTATGCTCTGAGATGCACGGATAACCAACTCGTTCTTCTTTTCGTCAATAAGCATCAAAGAGCAGATATTTGAACCCAATAGCTCTGCGGTTACCGTGACAATCAAGCGCAGGATATCCTCTAAATACAGCTCTGAGGTTATGGCCTTGCTGATCTTAAATAATGCTTTAATCTGCTCTTCAAATGACATTTCTTCCTCTCAAGGCAACAAAAAAGCGTTCTCCTGCCTTGCACGCTTTGAAATACGCGCGCACAGGCATAGAACGCCTTTGTCCTTAAAATAAAAAAGCCCTTTAGGCATTTTTTCACCCTAAAGGACGTCCTTATCCGGTTTTTCTGACTTTGAATTTAAGCAAGTCAACACCCAATCCTATAGGATGGATTGGTGTGCCGCCCTTCTGCGGCAACAAAAAAAGCGTTCTCTTTAAAGAACGCCTCTTTGCTTCTTGCTTTTCGGCACTAACCTTGTGCCTATATGAAATTTAACACTTAATTACGGCTTTGTCAAGTTTTTATTTCTTATGTCTTTTGCGAGGATGATCGCCTCTGCTACCTCGCGCATGGATTTTCGACAATCCATACTCTGCTTTTGGATCAATCTGTACGCCTCCGAAGCGGTTATATTTGCGTCTTGAGAAAGTATATCTTTAGCGCGCTCCACAAGCTTCCTGGTAGTCAATGCCTCTTCGGCGGAGCGCGCCCTTAAATCAAGCTCGGCATTCTCAATAGCAATTGCCGCCTGATTGGCAAGCGCGGTCAAAACCCCAATCTCTTGTCTGTTGAATTCATGCTTCTTAGAAGTATAACAATTAAGCACTCCGATAACCCTTCCTTTTACTGCCAGAGGAACACTTGCCAGAGAATATAATCCTTCTTTCTTGGCAATATCCCGGTTCAGATAGCGCTCATCCTTTTTTACGTCTAACACACAAATCGTCTTGTTGTCGCGCGCTACTATCCCGGCGATCCCCTCGCCCAATTTGACATTCGGCTTTTTATTGTAAGCCTCCGAAATCGACTGTTTGGCTTTAACCACTAACTCCTTTTTATCAGGGTCTAAAAGCATAAGCGAAGAAATATTGGAATTCATGATCTCGGCAGTGACCTGCACCACCAGGCGCAAAAGTTCCTCCAAGTAAAGTCCGGAGGTAATAAGATTAGCTACCTTTGAAAGCGCCTCTATCTGCTTTACATACGCCTGGTAGTTTCCTATTTTTGATTTAACTTCCTTTTTCATCGCTTCAAAAACTCTCCCATCCTGATAAGCGCCTCTTTTAAATTATCCATACTTGAGGCATAAGATATGCGGATGTAATCTTCTAACCCCGGCCCAAATGCCGTTCCCGGGACTACCGCCACTTTTTGCTTTTTAAGTAACCCCTGGGCAAATTCCATCCCATTCATCCCTGTTGATTTTACTGAAGGAAAGGCATAAAAAGCCCCTTGCGGCTTGTGGCAGGATAGGCCTAAACCATTTAGGCCATCGATCACAAACTCCCTTCGCCTTTTATATTCGCGTTTCATCTCCTCGACCGATCTTCTGCCTGAATACAGAGCCTCGCAAGCAGCCATTTGACTGGTAATTGAAACGCACATGATCGTATACTGATGGATCTTGGTCATCGCTGCGATGATCTCCTTTGGCCCGCAGGCAAAACCTACGCGCCAGCCGGTCATAGCATAGCTCTTAGAAAAACCATCCAGATAAACGGTATTCTTTCTTGCCCCGGGCAAAGTCGCAAAAGGGGTATGCTGGAAATCATAAGTCAGGTCCGCGTACACCTCATCAGTGATCGGGATTATTGAATGCTTCTGCAGGACTTTATTGATCTGAGTCAATTCTTTCTTTGTATAAGAAGTGCCTGTCGGATTAGCAGGGTAATTAAAGATGATCGCCTTTGGCTTAAGATGGATGTATTTATTCAAGAGCTTTGGTGTCAGCTTAAAGCCTTCGCCTTTTGTATCCATATATAT
>JAHJJA010000071.1 GCA_018822885.1 Candidatus Omnitrophota bacterium | reverse complement strand
TTCCGTGGTGACTATCGGAGCCGGAGAATAAGCCCCCATGCCCCCTGTGTTTGGGCCTTGATCATTATCAAAAATCCTTTTATGGTCCTGGGCAGAAGCAAGCGCAACCACTTCCTTTGAATCAGTGATTACCAGGATCGAAACCTCTTGGCCCTCTAAACACTCCTCTATGATCACTTTGTTTCCGGCATCGCCGAAAATTCGCTCCTTCATCATGGAATTGACTGCGGACTTTGCTTCATCAATAGTCTTAGCTACGACAACACCTTTTCCTTGAGCAAGTCCGTCAGCTTTTACCACGCAAGGAGCGCCAACTTTTTCTATATACCTTATCGCTTCATCTGCATTGTCAAAGACCTTAAAATCAGCGGTCGGCACTTTGTATTTTGCCATGATCTCTTTGGCAAATACCTTGCTTGCCTCTAAGTTGGCAGCACTCTTCTGCGGCCCGAAGATCCTTAATTTATATTTAGCAAACTCATCAACAATACCTAGAGATAAAGACGCTTCAGGCCCGACCACAGTCAGGTCGATTTTTTCTTTACGCGCGAATTCCAGCAAAGCAGCAATATCATCAGCCTTAATATCAATACACTCGGCTTGCTGAGCTATGCCGCCGTTTCCGGGAGCGCAGAAAATCTTATCGACTAATTTTGACTGCGCTATTTTCCACACCAACGCATGCTCCCTGCCCCCTGAACCGATGACTAGAATTCGCATTTCGTTTTTGGCTTATTTAGCAATTTATACTTATCTCTCATAGTAGGGACAGTCCCCAAAAAACGGGGACAGTCCCTACTACAACACTTATTTCTCTTCTCTCTTTAACGGCACGATGCCGGCCATTTCGCCTACCACGTTAATCAACTCTGCGTTTGAAGGAACCACGACTTTCGCGTTATTAGAAAGCGACTTTTCCACTGCCTCAAGCTTCCTTAATACCTGCGCGTTGCCAATAAAGTATTTATTTGCGGCTTCATTTACTAACTGTATAGCCTCTGCCTCGCCTTCTGCCTGCAAGATACGCGCCTGCTTGATACCTTCGGCCTTCTTGATCTCAGCGCGCTTCTGGCCATCTGCAACTGTTTCAGTAGCAGTTGCAAAATCCACTGCGGCAATTTTTTCATTCTCTGCCTTAACTACCTTGTTCATTGTTTCCTGGACATCCTTAGGAGGATCTATTTCTTTGAGCTCGGTCCTGACAATCTCAATTCCCCAATGAGAAGTTTCCTCCATAAGCGTTTTGTGCAATTCAAGGTTGATCTTGCCGCGCTCGCTGTTTGCGGATTTTAACGTCAAGGTACCTATTATATTCCTTAGCGTTGTGCGGGCTAAATTTACAATCTGATATTGATAATTATAGACATGATAAATCGCATTCTTAACACTTACCTCGTCATCCTTTACCTTAAAATAAACCTGCGCGTCGACCTTAGCATTAAGATTATCATTGGTGATGATCTCCTGCGGCTCTGCATCCACCATTTGTTCGGTAATATTTACCTGATACATCTTCTCAACAATCGGAAAAACCCAATTGAATCCGGGGCTTGCAAAACGGTTATACTTACCAAACCTCTCAATTAAGCCTCTGTGCGTGGGCCTGACAATCCTTATGCCGGATAAAAATATAAACACTGCGATTATTAAAACCATAAAAGGTAATCCTAAAACCATTTCGCACCCCCATGTTAATTTGTATCGATTAAGGCAACCTACAATATCTCTATTTTCTTACTCCCTCTAACAACCTCTCCGATGACCCAGGACTTAAGTTTCAGCGCTCTAAGTTTAGAAATAATCCCCTGCGCAGAAATCTTATCCACTATCAAAACCATACCTATACCCATATTCAGGGTATGATACATTTCCCTATCCTCGATGCCGCCTTTGTTCTGGATAAGGCGGAAGATCTTTGGCACAGGCCAGGAATCCTTGTTTATGCGCGCGTTTACATCATCGGGTAAAATTCGCGCTATCTTATCATAAAAGGCCCCGCCTGTGATGTGTGCGATACCCTTAACTTGTGACCCTAATATAGACAAAACCGGTTTCACATAAATTCTCGTCGGAATAAGCAACTCTTTACTCATACGTCTTAATTCTGCGGGAGATAAAACCTTCCTTACCAAAGAATAACCGTTCGAATGAATACCACTAGACTCAAGGCCAATAAGCAAATCACCCGGTTTGATCCTGGAGCCATCAATAATCTTATCGCGCTCGACCACACCAACGCAAAATCCCGCGATATCATATTCCCTGTCGGCATACATCCCGGGCATCTGCGCGGTCTCCCCGCCTATAAGCGAACAATTAGACTCAATGCAGCCGTCATTGATCCCTTTGACCACGTCCACTAAAACGCCTTCACTTACTTTAGTAAAAGCGATGTAATCCAAAAAGAAAAGCGGCTCTGCCCCCACACAAAGGATATCATTGACGTTCATCGCTACTGCATCGATGCCGACTGTGTCATGCTTATTAGCAAGCAGAGCTATCTTTAACTTTGTGCCGACACCATCCGAAGAAGAAACCAATATCGGGTCCTTGTATTTATTTTTTTGCAGGCGAAAAAAACTTCCAAAGCCTCCGATATCCCTCAACACTTCCTGGCGAAATGATTTTCTCACCAGAGGTCTTAATTTGCTTTTAAAGCTACTTGCCGCCGCAATATCAACACCCGATGTTTTATATGTTATTTTTTTCATATTATGCAATCTCTCCTTGGCCGCAACAATGTCCTTCAAGCGAAAATTTTCCCTGTTTCTTCTCAACCTTAATAGGGTATCTTCCAGACCAGCAGGCAGTGCAATAAAAATTTCTAGGATGCTTAAGGCAACTAAACATTCCTTCTAAACTTAGATACCCGAGGCTATCAACTTCCAGATACTGCCTGATCTTCTCCAGAGAAGAATATTTATTGGCAATAAGCTCGCTTGACCTGTGAAAATCTATCCCGTAAAAACATGGAAAACGATGTGGAGGGCAAGAAATCCTTAAATGCACCTCCTTGACCCCGGCCTTGCGCAGATTACGCACACGGATCTTGGAAGTCGTGCCGCGCACAATAGAATCATCCACTATAACAATGCGTTTTCCTTTCAAAACATCTTTTAGGATATTGAATTTCACCCGCACGCCCATATCGCGCGCATCCTGAGCCGGCTGGATAAACGTCCTTCCGACATAGTGATTGCGGATTATCCCCATCTCAAGGGGGATGCGCGATTCCTTTGAAAACCCGAGTGCCGCGGAAAATCCAGAATCAGGAACAGGCACGACAAAATCAGTGTTTGCCGGCCGCTCTTTAGCCAAGCGCTCACCCAGCTTATAACGCACAGTGTGTACTGTTTCGCCAAAGATCATAGAATCAGGGCGGGAAAAGTACACATGCTCAAAAATACAATGCGCGCGAATACAATTAGAGTGCAATTCCTTCGGCTTTACAGACTTTACTCCGTTTTTATTGATAAAAACTATTTCTCCGGGCGCTACCTCGCGCACAAATCTTGCTCCGATCAGATCAAAAGCGCAGGTCTCCGAAGCAAGGCACCACGATGAGCCTAGTTTTCCCAGGCTTAACGGCCTAAAGCCTAAAGGGTCCCTTACCCCGATAAGGCTTTTATTATCCATCATCACTAAAGAATAAGCGCCCCTGATCCTCTTTAACGCGTAAATAAGGCTTTCCTGCACGTCGTGGGATTTTGCCTTGGCCATCAGATGCATAATGATCTCGGAATCAGTCGTAGTCTGAAAGATCGAGCCGCTTTGCTCGAGCTCCTGGCGCAGATGATGCGAGTTTACCAGATTCCCATTATGCGCGATACACAGCGACCCCTTAGCATAGTCGATAAGAAGCGGCTGGGCATTCTTTAAAACACTTGAGCCGGTTGTAGAATATCGGACGTGGCCCACCGCCATATCCCCCTTCAACCTGCTTACTACATCCTCATTAAAGACATCGTTAACGAGGCCGTTACCTTTGTGCACCGCCAAAACGCCATTGTTATTGACGGCAATTCCGCAGGCCTCCTGTCCTCTATGCTGCAATGCATACAGTCCAAGATACACCAACCAGCTAGCCTGCCGGTGATTAGTGATCCCGAATAATCCGCAAAATTCATGCGGGTCATTCTGGTCCTCTTTTCCGACAAATCTTGGCATCGGTTCTCCTTATGGCTCGTTTCCCGCCCAACAATAAGTGCAAAGCTTATCCTTAGGCAGGCCTATCGCTTCGATCATATCATCCAGTTTCTGATATTTTAAAGTTGTCGCCCCTAAATCCTTGGCGATCCAATCAACCATCTTTTTATATTTAGGAGAAATCTCATCCAGGTATCCACTGATATCTTCCACGTCTTTACCTTCTATAGCCTTTATTGCGCGGCGCGCGGCTAACTCGCTGAAACTACGCGTTGAATAATTGAATTTACAGGGAAACATAAGCGGAGGGCAGGCGATCCTTAAATGCACCTGGCTTGCCCCGCATTCTTTTAGTTTCTGGATAGTATAATTTTTAAGCTGGGTGCCCCTTACAATGGAATCGTCGCAAAAAACAATACTCTTATCCTTGATCATCTCAGGTATGGGTATAAGCTTCATTCTCGCTATCAAATCACGGGTTTCCTGAGAGACAGGGGTGTAACTACGGTCAAATCCGGGGGTATATTTTACCAAAGGCCTGCGTAGCGGCACCCCTGATTCCATAGCATAACCTATCGCATGCGCTGTCCCTGAATCCGGAATACCCGAGGCCATATCTGCTTTGATATTATCATCTTTGGCCAGACGCCTGCCGCACCTCTCCCTGGACATCTCCACATTCAGGCCCTCGTATGATGATGCGGGAAAACCGGTGTAGATCCATAAAAACGAACAGACCTGATTCGCGGCCTTTCCTTTAGATTTAGGCTTCATCCCGGAATTATCCAACAGGATTATTTCTCCAGGCTCTACATATTTCTTGATCTTAAATCCTAGATTATAAAATGCGGCGGTCTCTGTTGTTATCGCCCAATCATCCCCTCTTTGCCCGACGACTAACGGGGTATAGCCTAACCTGTCTCTTGCGGCATAGATGCCATCCTTAGTCAATAAAAGCAAGGAACATGAACCCTTTATCTTTGAAAACATATATTCAATGCCTTCAGCGATATTATTCTTTTGTATGATCAACTTGGCGACAAGTTCAGACTGGTTGACAGTTCCGTCAGTGAACTCGCTGAAAGATTTCCCAATACTATAAAATTCTTCTGCCAGCTCATCGGCGTTCTCAATAAAACCATTTGTGATAATAGCAAACGCCCCGAATTTAGAATGTATGCAAATCGGCTGTTCATCGCGCGCGCTTACAACGCCGATCCCGCATTTGCCCTTCATCTGCAGATAATCTTCATGAAACTTTGTCTTAAAGTGGCTCCCCTTTATATCATGGATCTTCCGCAAGATCTCTTTGCCATCCCAAACAGCAAGGCCGGCAAATTCCGTACCTAAATGCGAGTGATAATTTGTCCCGTAAAACAAATCTTCGTGGCAGCTTTTGTTTGATGCGACACCGATGATCCCGCTCATAGTTTTTCTCCTATCAAAAATTATTCCGAATAAACTCCACTCCGTTTCTAAAAATCTGCAGTCCATCCCCAATACTAGTGACTTGTTTAGCCCGAGCGAAGTCAAAGGGTGGCTTTCCTGTCCACCTCGGATGCTGATGCGCCTCAATATGCCTTTCAGGATGCGGCATAAGCCCAAAAATCCTTCCTGTCTCATCGCAAATCCCTGCGATATTTTCTAGCGCTCCGTTTGGATTATAAGGATACGGCCTAGACCTTCCTTCTTCGTCGCAATACCGAAAAACAATTTGCCCGTTTTTCTTAAGCCGCCCCAAAACAGCTTTATCTTTTGTAACAAATTTTCCCTCGCCATGCGCTACCGGCAGATAGATCACTTCAGGCAAATCCTTCGTCCATACACATTTGGCTTGTGACTTTAAATACACCCATCTATCCTCAAATTTCGCCGAATCATTTATAATGAGGCTGGCCTCTTGTTTAAATCTTTTATTACCGGGCAACAGGCCGCTCTTGACTAAGATTTGAAAACCGTTACAGATCCCGATGATCAATTTTCCGTCAGCAACAAATTTACTCAGATCATCACTTAATTTAAACCGTAGCTCATTAGCCAGTACTTTTCCCGCCCCAAGGTCATCGCCATAACTAAACCCTCCGGGAATAGCAAGGATCTGATAATCACCCAGGCTTTTTTCACCGGAAGAAAAACGATTGATATGCACAAGCTGCGTCTTGGCGCCTGCCTTATTAAAAGCAAAGGCAGTCTCCTTATCGCAATTAGTGCCGGCGGTCCTTAAAATGCAAACCTTAGGTTTTCGCATAAAAGCTCTTTATGATCTTGACGACTTCAGTTGGTTTGTCCGCAATTTTGAATAATTCCAATTCATCGGCGTTGATATTGCCGCTTTTTAACACCGGCCCGCGCAGCCATTTGATCATATCCTTCCAATACTCGCTGCCGAATAGAACAACGGGAAACCGCAGGATCCTATCGGTCTGGATCAAGTTTATTGCTTCATAGAACTCATCCATTGTGCCGTAGCCTCCGGGCATGATCACAAAGGCCTTGGCATATTTTACAAACATCACCTTGCGCACAAAAAAATAGTGAAAATCTAAAAGTATATCAATATAGGGATTGGCTTTTTGCTCGGTAGGCATCTGTATATTTAACCCGATGGATTTACCTTTTGCCCGCCTGGCGCCCTTATTTCCGGCTTCCATTATGCCGGGGCCACCTCCGGTAATGATAGCGTAACCTGCCTTGGCCAATAAATAGGATGTTTCTTCGGCTAATTTATAATATTTATTATCGGGACGGGAGCGGCTGGAGCCAAAAATCGAAACCGCATTCTCGAGCCGGGAAAGGACCTCAAAACCATCGACAAATTCCGACATGATACGGAATACGCGCCATGTCTCTTCATGAGTAAAATCATCCTCGATCTGTTTTCTTCTTGCCATTTACCACCTCAAAGGTTTTTGCCAGGCTTCCTTCAGATCAAAAAGCGAGGCAGCGATGCAGATTTTTCCGTCTAAACCGTAAACCTTGAACTCCTTACTCTTACTGACACAACCAAGTAAACCAAAAGGCAATCCATCAAGCGCCTTCTCGAATTGTTTTTGATTCTTTTTGCTTACCTCAACGATAAATCTGGAATTAGATTCAGAAAAAAGAATTGTATCATTCCTTACGCCTGCTGTCATTGCGAGCCCCGAAGGGGCGAAGCAATCTGATTTAAAAGGCGCTTCCGATAAAAACAACTCCATCCCCAGCCCCCCGCTAAAGGCCATCTCCGCCGCAGCCACTCCGATGCCGCCTTCAGAACAATCATGCATAGCGCGGATCAATCCTTTATCAGAGGCCTTACTTAAAGCCTCAAAGATCAGCTTCGCCTTCTTTACATCTACCTTTGGCACATTATTACCGATAGCGCCAAATAAATCAAAATAATGCGAACCGCCTAACTCATCGGCAGTCTCACCGACGACATAAATCAAATCTCCGGATTCTTTTGCGTACATGGAAATCGCCTTATCCGTATCCTCCATAACCGCGATCGCAGAGATTAAAAGCGTACCCGGAATAGCCAGTGATTTTCCATTTACCGTATATTCATTATAAAGGCTGTCCTTACCCGATATAAAAGGCACGCCAAAACCCTTAGCGATATCATAACAACCATAAGCAGACCTGACTAAAGAACCGAGCCTATCAGGCTTATCCGGATTACCCCAGCAAAAATTATCAAGGACCGCGACCTCTTTCAATGAACCACCCACAGCAATGATCTGGCGCAATGCTTCATCAATGCAGGAAGCTGCCATCCAATAAGGATCAATAAAACCGTATCTAAAATTAATCCCGTTTGAGACTATGATGCCTTTTTTGGAATCAAGCACCGGTTTTACAACACTCGCATCCGAAGGCCCGTCGTTAACAATGCCGGAAAGCGGTTTTACGACCGAGCCGCCCTGCACTTCATGGTCATATTGACGGATAACCCATTCCTTTGAACAAATATCATAATGCGAAAGAAGTTTAGTTAAATATGGAGTAAGATTTTTTGCGGTGTTAGCCTTAGGCTCTATGTGCCTTGTTTGAATAAACTCTGCTTTCTTCTCGATATCAGGGATCCCGTCATGCAGAAATCCCATATCCAGATCGCAGACCAAATTCCCGTCATAACAGAGCTCCAGCTTCTTGGTATCGGTGAACTCGCCGATCACTGATGCCTCGACATTTTCACCGGCAAAAACAGCCAATAACTCCTCGATATTTTCCTTGGGCACTGAAATGACCATTCTCTCCTGCGACTCGGAGATCCAGATCTCCATATAAGAAAGCCCGGAGTATTTAAGCGGCACTTTATCTAGGTCTACGCGCACGCCCATTTCAGCTCCCATTTCCCCGACCGCGCTTGAAAGTCCACCCGCACCGCAATCAGTGATCGCGCTGTATAAATTTTTATCGCGCGCCTGCAGGATAGTATCCGCCATTTTCTTTTCCTGGATCGGGTTACCGATCTGCACAGCCCCGCTTGAGATCGTCTCTGACTCATGCGTCAATTCGCCTGAAGAGAATGTCGCGCCATGTATACCGTCGCGGCCGGTCCTGCCTCCGACTACCACGACCAAATCACCAACATTAGTCTTCTTAAAAGATTTATCTTTGGGCATTATCCCTACTGTGCCGCAATAAACAAGCGGGTTGCCCACAAAATGCTCGTGAAAGAGTATCGCTCCGTTTATCGTAGGAATACCCATTTTGTTCCCGTAGTCGCGCACTCCGCTTACCACACCTTTCATTACGCGCTTTGGATGCAGGCTGCCCTGCGGAACTTTGCTAAATGGTAATTTCGGGGGAGCAAAACAAAAAACATCTGTATTAAGAATCGGTTTTGCGCCAAGGCCAGTGCCTAAAGGGTCGCGGATTACTCCACCCACTCCGGTATTTGCTCCGCCAAACGGCTCGAGCGCCGAGGGATGATTATGCGTCTCGACCTTAAAACAAACGTTATATTTATCATCAAAACGGATCACGCCGGAATTATCCTTAAACACCGAAACACACCAGGGCTTATCCAGTTTCTTAGTGACCTCCATAATCGTCGACTTCAAAAGATTATCTATTTTTTTAGTAGTTCGCAAACAGGGACTGTCCCCGCCTTCATTTTTCTTGCGAGCTAAGGGGACTGTCCCTATTTTAGGTTTCAATAATTCTTCTTTATAATCTATCTTTCCTCTAAACGTCTTATGATAACAATGTTCTGACCAGGTCTGGGCAACGGTTTCCAATTCACAATCAGTAGGATTACGCCCAAGCTTCTTGAAATAATCCTTGATCTGCCGCATTTCAGCCAAATTCAAAAACAATTGCCCTCTCTTACTAAGTTCAAGTAACTTCTTATCCGAAGCGCCAAGCAAATCCACCGTAACTAAGTTGAATTGATAAGTATGCTCGGTAAGGGGACTGTCCCCGAAGGGGACTGTCCCCTTACCTGCAGGTTTAACGATATGCTGGATGAGTTTATTATAAAGCAGCTTCTCTGAAATCGTCTTAAGCTGACCTTCGGGAAGTTTTCCCTTGATAAGATATTTCTTCGCGGTTCTAACAGACTCCACTCCCTCGATCCCTAAATCTCGTATGCCCTTTAGCGTCGATTCCTCGACCGGATCCATCACCCCGGGATTATACGCCACCTCGATAATATGCTCTCCCTGCTTCAAGACCCGGTCTTGATTTGTGCGAGAATTTGACTCAAGACCGGGTCTTGAAATCAATTCATACTCCTGCACAATCTTATCCACGAGCAACTCTTCGCAGATCTGCTTTAAATCTCCGTCGGAAATGTTGCCTTCAAGGGTATAGACTTGCGCAAAATGCACATCCTTAACCGAAGAGATGCCTAAATCCAGAATATCCTTCTTGATACCCTCACCGACTGCATCAAAAATCCCGGGCTTATCTGTAATCTCGATTTTATAAAGCATGTTAAATGGAGGCAGAAAGGAGAGTTCAAGACCCGGTCTTGTTAGCAAGACCGGGTCTTGAAGACTAGGTTCTAAAGTCCTACTCTTTTAAATATTTTGTTTACGTTTCGCAAATAATAATCCAGCTCGAATATCTTATCCAGTTCTTTAGCACTTAAATACTTCGGCACGTCGCTGTCGCTCAGGAGATTGGCCTTAAAATCAGAGCCCTCTTTCCAGGTCTTCATGGCGCATCTTTGCACAAAATCATACGCCCTCATGCGAGGCAGGCCCTTTTCCATTAACTCCAGCAATACCCTTTGAGAAAAAATCAATCCGTGCGTCTTGACCAAATTCGCAAGCATATTCTCCGGATATACAGTCATTCCCTCGATCACCTGGATCATTTTGTTAAGCATGTAATCCAAAGCCAGGGTAGAATCCGGGAAGATCACGCGTTCATTTGAAGAGTGAGAAATATCGCGCTCATGCCATAAGGCTACATTATCAAGGCTGACAACAGCATTGCCGCGCAAAAGGCGCGCCAGCCCGCAGATACGCTCGCAGATGACAGGGTTACGCTTGTGCGGCATAGCTGAAGAACCTTTCTGTCCCTTTCCAAAAGGCTCTTCTGCCTCGAGAACTTCCGTGCGCTGCAGGTGCCTGATCTCTGTGGCGAATTTCTCTAAGCTGGCAGCAACTATCGCTAATCTACACACAAAAACAGCGTAAATATCCCTTTGGATGATCTGCGTCGAGATCTTTGCGGGCTTAAGCCCAAGTTTACGGCAGACATAATCCTCAACAAAAGGATCGACATTGGCAAAAGTCCCTACTGCTCCGGAAATCTTTCCTACAGCTGCCTCTTCTTTTGCCAGATTGATCCTTCTTAGATTACGGCTTGTCTCATCATACATAAGCGCAAGCTTTAAGCCAAATGTCGTCGGCTCCGCGTGGATCCCGTGAGTGCGCCCGATGCAAACCAGATCTTTATATTTCTTTGCCTTTTTTGCAAGCGCTTTAAGCAACCTCTCTAAATCTTCGATAATAATATCGCTTGCAGCGGATAACTGCACACCAAGCGTAGTGTCCAGGACATCCGAAGAAGTCAGGCCCATATGCAGGTATTTTGCATCAGCCCCAATATATTGCGATACATTGGAGACAAATGCCACTACATCATGTTGGGTCTTCTCTTCTATTTTCTTAATTTGTTTGAGATTGAATCTGGCTTTGCTTCTGATGCGCTTTACGGCTTGAGCAGGGACTTTACCCTGCTTGGATAGGGCTTCTAAAGCGAGGATTTCAATTTCAAGCATGGTCTTGAACTTAAATTCCTCCTGCCAAATGCTATTCATTCTTGGTAGGCTGTATCTTTCTATCATTCGAGCTCCTTCTTCGCTTGAGAGATATGAATTATAGCAAAAAACCCCTCTTTTGGCAAATAAAATAAACAAAAAACGAGTAGGGACTGTCCCCATCATGGCTATCTCATGGCGAGCCTAGGGGACTGTCCCTTAACGAAAAGGCATCACACTTTGCGATATCCTTAAAAATTCCTGTTAGATTTTAAGGTTTTTTACGTCTGTTAAAGTAGGAGATTAAATCAGGAGATATTGAATAATTTTGAGGTTCCAATTTGGAACCTCAAAGAAAGGAGACAAAAATGCCTAAATCAATCGCAGTAGAGCTTATCGCAACAAGAATACTGGAATTAAGAGGAAGGAAAGTAATGCTCGACCGGAATTTAGCTAAGCTTTACGGGGTAAAAGTCAAAAGATTGAATGAACAGGTAAAAAGAAACAAAAAAAGATTCCCTGATGATTTTATGTTTCAAGTCTCAAGAGAGGAAATGGGTTCTTTAAGGTCACAAACTGTGACCTTAAACTCAAGGTCGCAAATTGCGACCTTGAAGCAAGGACAAAATATCAAGTATCTGCCCTACGTTTTTACTGAACATGGCGTAGCTATGCTTTCAAGTGTATTAAATAGCGAAAGAGCTATACAGGTCAATATTCTAATTATGCGTGCTTTTACCAAATTAAGAGAAATACTTCTAACTCATAAGGAACTATCTTTAAAAATAGCGGGGCTTGAGAAAAAATATGCCGAACATGATCAAACAATAAGGACAATATTCCAGGCAATCAAGCAACTCCTCGAACCGCCGCCTACAAAAGAAAGAAAAATAACCGGATTTAGCAACCACGATAATCGATAAACAGGGACTGTCCCCGCCTTCAATTTTCTGGCGAGCTAAGGGGACTGTCCCTAAACGATTTTAAAAATAGAAAGGGGCGCATTATTTAGGTTAGCCTGAGTCATCCGGTAGATAAACTAGGCAAGTGCGCCCCTCTATAAGAAGGGACTGTCCCCGACGCCAATTTACTGGCGAGCTAGGGGGACTGTCCCTAAACTTGATTTCCTACAAACACCTCCTTCAACTCCTGCGCCGAAGCCCCCGCCTCAAGCACAACTAAGATATCTCTTAATGTAGCATCTGTTGAACAACATTCCTCTTCTTGCTGACGTAAGATATCTGAGATACACTGGATTACTTTATCCTTATCAACTGCTCCATTAGCACAGGATGCTTGAATGTATTCTTTGATTCTCTCACTTGAAGGAGTAATACCTGCTTCTACCATCCTTTCAATATCCTGCCATTCTTGCTCTAAGTTAGGGACTGTCCCCATCATGGCTATCTCATGGCGAGCTAAGGGGACTGTCCCTAACGCATTTCTCAAATTCCCCATCGCCTGAGTAACAATCGGAAGCACACGTAAGTCGATGCCGCCGGGAGTTTTAGCACCGGAATTAACCGGTCCACTTACGCTCTCAGCTACGTCCAAAACCGGAACCCTAGTTATGTTTCCTTTAAACCTCTTGCCGGTTTGCTGACACTCAATCCAACTGCTGCGCCTCTCAAAATAGCCTTTATAGAGCTGAAACAAGTCCTCGCTTAATGGCTGCATATCAAAAGATTTAATCCCATTTTCCCATGCTTTTTGAAAAGCGCGGCCTAATAAAGAAGATAATACACCTCTGCCCTGATAATCTGGATGCACTGCAGCATGAGACAAGTATAGTATTCGCTTTCCGGTTTCATCAGTATCAAATGGAGAATAAAGAAATCCGATAATTTGTCCTGTTTCGTTAGTTGCAAGTAATATTTCATTATTCTTTGCGCCCTTTAGAAATTCTGCATAATTTCCACCCTCATAACCGCCTTTGCTG
>JAHJJA010000070.1 GCA_018822885.1 Candidatus Omnitrophota bacterium | reverse complement strand
GGATCCTCGATCCTGATCTTCTTAAGCATCTGCCTGATTATAAGCTCGATGTGCTTGTCATTGATGCGCACACCTTGCAGACGGTATACTTCCTGGACTTCGTTTACTAAATACTCCTGTAAAACCTTATCGCCGCTTACCCTTAAAATATCCTGCAAAACCACAGGCCCGTCAGTCAACTGCTGTCCTGCTGTGACCTTGTCACCTTTATAAACATTGGGGTGCTTTCCGTGTGGAATAACATACTCCCTCTGCATCCCGGTAGTTGATTTCACGATGATAACACGCTGTCCTTTTTTAGTCTCGCCGAACTCGACAAACCCGTCGATTTCGCTGATGACCGCAGGATCCTTTGGACGGCGAGCCTCAAACAATTCTGCGACGCGGGGAAGACCACCGGTGATGTCGCGGGTCTTAGCTACGACTCGGGGAATCTTGGCTAAGCTATCGCCTTCGTCGACCTTCTGCCCATCCTTGACCTGGATATGGGCGCCGATAGGAATCGGATAAATTCCCAGTACTTCCTCCTTCTCATCCAGAATCAATATCTGTGGATGAAACTCCGGCTTATGCTCGACTACGACGCGCTCCACTAATTTAGTAACAGGGTTCAGCTCTTCGCGCACTGTCACATTTTCACGCAAATCCTCAAACTTTACTTTACCGGCGACTTCTGTAAGGACCGGGGAAGTATACGGATCCCAACGCACAAAGGCTATACCCTTAGTCACCTCTTCTCCGTCTGCAATCGTAATAAAAGAGCCTTGCGGCACAGTATAGCGCTCAAGCTCGCGGCCCTGCTTGTCATTAATACTGATAGAACCGTTACGGTTTAACACAATAAATTCTTTATTTTTAGCCGTCACTCTCAAGCTATGATATTTCACAAAACCTTTATTCTTTGATTTAGCAAAAGACTGCTCAACGATCCTGGATGCAGTACCGCCGATGTGAAAAGTCCTCATGGTCAACTGCGTTCCGGGCTCGCCGATACTCTGCGCCGCGATCACACCGACAGCCTCTCCTAATTCTACCAGCCTACCGCTAGCAAGATTACGTCCGTAGCACTTAGTGCAGACTCCCCTTCCTGACTCGCAAGTCAAGGCGCTGCGTATACGGATCTTTTCAATACCAAGCCTCTCTATCATATCGGCTTTTTCTTCTACTATCTCGCTTCCTGCAGCGACAATCACCTCATCTGTAATAATATCCACTATGTTATCCAGCGCGACCCTTCCAACAATACGGTCTTTAAGGCTGACAACGACTTCATCACCTTCGATGATCGCTGAAACCGTAATCCCGTTAAGCGTACCGCAGTCGTTTTCAGAAACAATCACTTCCTGAGCCACATCAACCAACCTTCTGGTCAGATATCCGGCGTCTGCTGTCTTAAGAGCTGTATCTGCCAGCCCCTTGCGTGCGCCGTGAGTGGAAATAAAATACTCCAAAACATTCAAACCTTCGCGGAAGTTTGCGGTAATAGGGCTCTCAATAATCTCGCCCGAAGGTTTAGCCATGAGCCCGCGCATGCCGGCTAACTGCCTCACCTGGAGGCGCGAGCCTCTTGCTCCGGAATCAGCCATCATAAATATAGGATTGAATGTATCCATGCCCTTAAATAAAAGGTCGGAAACTTTGTCTGTAGTGTGGGTCCAGATGTCGATCACTTTTGACTTGCGTTCGCTATCGGTGATTATACCCTTACGATACTGGTCCTCAACTTTAGCGACCTCTTCCTTTGCCTCTTTCAAAACTTCAGGTTTTGCCTCAGGGATCTTCAAGTCATCTATACCGATAGATATACCCCCCTGCGTTGCCATCTCAAAACCGATCTTTTTGATATCATCCAAAATCTTGATAGTAGCGCTATGGCCGAATTTCTTGTAACATTCGGTCACGATCTCTCCGACAATACTCTTCTTTAATTCTCTATTTACAAAACCAAACCCCTCCGGGACAGCCTGATTAAACAACACCCTTCCTACGGTAGTAGTGATAAGCTGTTTTCCGGGGATAGTCTTCTTTTCATCAAAATCATAAACATTATCCACTCTTAGCTTTATGGAGGCGTGCAAATCCACCATCTTATCATCAAAAGCCACGATCACCTCGTCCGCATTCGCAAAAACCATTCCCTCGCCTTTTGCCCCGGGCTTCTCTTTTGAAACATAAGAAGAGCCCAAAATAATATCCTGGGTCGGACTAACAATAGGCCTTCCGTCAGCAGGTGAAAAAATGTTATTTATAGAAAGCATCAGAATCTTAGCCTCAAGCTGAGACTCTAATGAAAGAGGCACATGCACTGCCATCTG
>JAHJJA010000069.1 GCA_018822885.1 Candidatus Omnitrophota bacterium | reverse complement strand
TAGACAATGACCTCGCAGGCGCTTTTTGTGCAGCAGGGACCTTCTGATCAACGCTGCCCTTTCTGGCTTCGGCCTCAATAAGCGAGCTGCCCTCAACATATTGCTGGACATCCATGCTAGTGCCCAAAATAATCGCATCCTCAAGTTTTAGCCTTGCCGCAACCTCTCTTATGTCAGAAAGCATTGCCTCGTCTGTTCCTTTGGCAGTAGGATTTCCTGCCATAGATACCTGCACCAGACGCCCGTTCTTATCTTTTCCTATCAATGAGAAGGCAAAAGAAGCTTTCTTCGGATCCCAAGTCACTTCGTTGTTACCTAAAGGCTTCTTGGAAAAAATGACCTCTTCTGACACATCCTTGCCGCCTCTAACTAATACAGGGCCGCTTAAGGCGCACTTAATAGAGCTGATATCCTCTTGAGGCTGATCATTCTTGATATTGATCTCCCTAATACCTATATTATCCTGGTCCAGGACTAAGAAGAAATATTTACCTGTAAGCTGAACATAATTATCATGCTTTATATCAGGTACCGGCTTCCTGATGAGTTTTCCATCAATTATCACCAGGGTATTAGCAAGATAAAAATTCCCCTGGTGGCCGTTAACCGCAAAAGGAACTTTTTCATCGGAGACAAACTGCGCGACAGTCCTGCCAGGAAATTCACGGTAGATCTTGTTATCTTGCTTGGCAAACTCAGGCGAGCGCGCAAAACGTGAGAAATCATATTCAACCGAATCCTTACCTACCCAGATCCCCATCACTATCTTGCTGGGGTCAATACGCACCACCTTGCCTTGCGCAAACCTGTTTTCTTCTCTCAAAACTACACTAGCTTTCTTCAGGCCATCAACAGCATTTGTAAATCTGCCTATTACAATGGCGCGATTTGCGATAATATAGCGGGCTAATACAGCGGCCATAACCAAACTCAAAACAACACCACCGGCTATCCCACCTACCACTGTTCCAGTAGTACATCCTCCCAAAAACGGAAGAGCAGAAAGCATGCCGATAATACCGACCACCGCGCCATTGCCGGACTTATTTCCTATGGAAGCATCCCCTTTTGTATCTACTGGGGCTAGGGATTCTTGATTATTTTGTGGGTTATTTTCAACGGCGGAATTTTGCTGCTCAAGAGCGTATCGGTAGAATAATCGATCGCCTCTATCTTCTATTTGGGGATTATCATCTGTATTTCTGATTTCAGGAATATGCCTTTTTAAACGATCGCATAATTTGATGACTGGTGTATTATGTTTTGAAACTTCTGCAGTTAAAGTATTAATACCACTATCTAATGCAGCGAGTATCACTTTTATAAATGAATTGTAAGATGCAATCCTCCCAGCATTTCCCGGTATAGCTGCTAAGTAGTAAACATAAACAGCTCCGTCTTTTGGACCAAATACAATATAGCTTAAGGCCCTGCCTCCCCCTCCTTCTATGCCAATGAATAATTCGTTATCTCCTTGAAGAGCTCTCCTGATAATATCATCTCTAGTTGCATCCTCTCCAAAATCCCTGAATCCGCGCTCAAAACAAGTTCTATTAATTTGGGAGATCTGTTCAAATAGAGAATTAATTTGTTCAGGCGTGCCAACGGCATTGATATTGCCTGCGCTAGCTTCTGGAGGTGCCTGCGCGCGGGCAGCTTCATTCACTTCTTCTTTCTTTGGTTCGGCTTCTTTATCTGCGGAAACATCATTTACAGCTGGATCAGAGGTTACCTCTGGCTTCTTATCAGCACCTGCGGCTTTATCGTTACCGACTGCGGGAGCATTTTTGTCTTCGGCTTTTATGGAAGGATCAGCGGCCTTTGAATCACCGGCCGGGGCAGCATCCGCGGCGGCCTTATCGCTTATAGACCCAGCATCAACGGGTACAGCAAAAACAGAAGTAGCCAACTTACCAGCATTATCCTTGTAAGAAATCGTAATAGCCTTCGTTTTGCCTTCGTTATTAAATTCAATATGGATACTGGCGAATCTGATATTAATTCTATCTACGGGGATAACAGCTTCTTTGCCTTGGGGATCCTGAACCTTAATTACAATATCTCCCTTGGCAATTTTATCTAAGAGGGATTTCTTGACGGCGTCTTGATCAGCCTCAGGAACAACCTGATTGATCTCAACATCGGTAAGGGCATCTTTCTGGGTTACTTTTACCTCAAGCTTAGCAGGAGGCGCAAGGCTCGGAGGTAAAGATTCCTTTAATATCTGGCTTAAGACAGCTTCTAATTCTGCGGTTTGCGCAGGAGATGCAACATGAACTTGAGGAGTTGAAACTGAAGCGCATACGGTAGCCTCAGCCGCAGGAGCTGAAGTTTTACCAGTCTGAACAGCAGATGGCTCTGATTTGAGTTCTTTTCTCTCTTCTTCTTTATCAGCTATTGGCAATCTCCTCTTAACCTCGTCATACAAACCCTGTTTAGCCTTAGCTTCATCTCCAAAGATGCTAACGAAACGCTCCCTCAAAGAAGGTTTAACAGTCTGCCAAAGCATATTTTCAACCTCTTGCCGAGGTTTATCACCTAAGACATCCCCATATTTGATTATGAAGCAAAGAAGTTTGCTTGTACCATAGATATCAATTAATTCCTTCCACAGCAATTCCCATCCAAGCCATAGTATTAGCAAAGGAGCAACTACAACGCCAATTATAGGATGGGCAAAATAACCACCAATTAAAAATGCTAGCCATTCTACCACCACTAAAGCTAAAACGGCCGCCACAGATGATGCCATCTTATATTTCAATATCTTGGTTCCTAATGCTGGCTGATAGAAGAAAAATACCAATATAGTAACTATGGGGGCTAAAAGATAAGTTATTGACCATATAAGCTGAGGATTACGCCAAAAGAAAACACCTGCTATAACAGGCACTAATAGAGGAATATTCATAATCAATGCTACTTTTACAGGAGTTACCTTAGTGACATCTTCCGGCCAAAGCTCAGCTCTTAATTGTTTAGTAAAGAATAATCTGCACAAAAACGGCGTGAGGATAGCTAACACAAAAGGAATAAACGCTAATAATTTTAATCCCGCAAGCCATGGCTGTAAGAACATGGCTAAAGAAAGTAAATCCAACCAAACAGTAGTAGCCAGAATCCATCTACCGTTAAAACTTAATGATTTAGCAAATGCATTATGGATGTTACCGGATAACTCTTCAGGTATATCATAAACTGAATTTTTATTAGCAAAAGCTCTGATCCATCCTATATTTAAACCCTTAGCAGTCACATTAAATTTAGCAAAACCTAACAAGCCAATAATTGTACTCACAACATAGATAAATAT
>JAHJJA010000006.1 GCA_018822885.1 Candidatus Omnitrophota bacterium | reverse complement strand
GCCAACGCAATTGCCCCAATTAGTAGAGGGTTTTACTTTAAGCGCTTCCCCTAAATTATGGGAATCTTGAATTGCTACATAACTGATATCGGCGCTGGCCTGGCCTGTGAAATCAGCATACCACGTCGTGCCTGCCTCGCTTGAGACCAGCTTGATCAACCCGTCATAGCCCGGGGCACCCTTAATATAAGTATTACCTTTAAAGTAATAAGTCTTGCCTGCTTCAAAAGAAATCTCCTTGCCAAGCTGGGCGCAATACAAATTATAGAGGGTCATGTTGCCGTAAAAACGAGTAGGAGCCTGGCCATCAAGAATAAGTTTATCGGCTTTGAGGGTCGACTCTTCTGCCTTTAGCTTAGCCTGCTCTTTTAGAGTAATGGCCTTTGGCGTTTCAACCTCAATTTTTGTTGCCTCCATATCCGCGCCAATATTGACCGCGCCATCAGCCACAATCTGGATCATGCCGTCTTTTTCAAGGGCCGTTGTGCCTTTTACAATGCCGTCCAAATTGATGGCGCTGGCAAAGACATCATTTATGCTTTCGGCCTTGAGGATGACCCTGCCGCCTTCTGCCTCAAGAGTGCCGCTGTTTGTGATTTGAGCTGTTACAGGGTTGCCTTGATAATCAAGGATCTTCTCTGCCGCAGGCTCTAATATGGCTACTGAAATAAGGCCGTCAGGGGACATTTCAAGCTTTACAGCATCACCCGCGGCAAGGGCGACTGTACCGGCTTTGGCAGAGATATAGCCCTTGTTTTCAATTGCGCCTGCGATGAACGCGGCAAAACCGCCATTGGCAACGCGAATGGCGCCTTCGTTCAAAAGAAGCATATCAAGCTCATCTTTGGAGATCTTCTTGAAGAAATAGTTGCCGCTTAAGAAGTCGTTGTCTGTGATGTTGCGCGTGGAAAGGATAAGGCCGGCCGCGTTAATATTGGCATTAGGTCCAACATGGATGCCAGCGGTGTTGACTAAAATAAAAATGCCGTTACAGCTAAGCGAACCATAAAGAAGGCTGGCTTCGGCGCCAAGGACCCTGTTTAAAATTTCACTTTGGGCTGTAGGAAGATAAACTAAAACGGATTCATTTTCTTTGATGTTGAATGTGTTGAAATTTAAAATCGTTTTGTCGCTTGCGGTGATAGAGAGAGTGGTGGGATTTAATTGTTCGAATGTTGCGTCGCCCGATACGACTTCGGAAAGTTCAGGGAGAGCGAACGCAGAGCATACGAATCCCATTATTAATATACTCGCGAGTATGAAAAATTTTGTGGTTCTCCCTCGTGCCATTTTACTCTCCGCGTTTCTGGTGCACAACAAAAAACCCACAGCCTAAAATTAGGCTATGGGTCAAGATATAAAAATATTCTCTCTTCGGTAACTGACTACCATAGCCAAATGGCTTTAGGCTCTACAAGCTTTGCGCCCCTAGCTTTCGCTAAGTTTGCCTTTTTCGGTAAAGAACTATATTAAATACTTTTTAAATCTATTAAAAGTATAGCATATTTTAGGGGGTTGTCAAGGGTGGGAAGTGTGATTTTTTTGTTTATTTGCAAGGGGTTAGGGAAAAACCTGGGTATAAGTTAGGGGCATTACGGAGTTGGGTTGGACAGGCTGAAACCTGGTCTAAAGCACGCTTAAACAACTTGTTTTGCTGGCTAAAGTACCTTTTCAAGACCCGGTCTTGGCTCTCTAATAGACGTCTTAAGACCGGGTCTTAACTATCAATTTGGACATTTTGAGCACGAAGATCAAGCAGATTGGACAATCTATCCATAGACTTCCCTCCTATGGCCAATCCGCAAGACAAGTATAAGAATCTCTTTTTCTGAAATTTTATAGATAATTCGGTAATCCCCCCAGCGATATCTCCAATACCCCTGGTATTCCCCTTTTAGAGGCTTTCCTAATTCCTTGGGATCTTTGGCGAGATAAGTTTTAATACGGTTAAGGATCTTTTTAATCGTAGGTTTATCGAATTTTCTTAGGTCTTCCTCGACCTTATCTAAATAGACGACTTTATACACCGAGCTTTTTCCTCAAGTCTGTGCCGCTGATAATTCTAGACTTTGGGTCGTTAAAGCGGTCTTTGGCAATTTGCGCTTCCGCATAATCCTCTAAATAGTGGATCAGCGCTTCTTCAACATAGAATTTTTCGCTTCGATGCGTAGCTTTTGCCAATGAAGAAAGCCTATTGACCAATTCAGCCGGCAAACGAAAAGCTTTTAATATAGTCATATTCTCATCCCTCCTTGCAATATAAGTATAACATTGTTATACAAGCATTGCAAGGGAAAAATCTGTCAAACACTACTGGTAACAAATTGTGATGAGTTCTATTCCTAGTGTAATTAAGACCAATTAGGCTTGAGCGACTTTATGCAGGATCTCGGATATAAAAGACTGATATTTAAGCCCTAACCTTCTCGCCTTTTCTTTGATATTTTTCAGATCATAGCTGTTAACACGGATATTTAAAACCGCATCCTTCTTTCTACGCTCAAGAGCTTCAACAATCTTGTTATATTCTTCCTTTCCAGCCGGCACAAATTCATCCACATGTTGTTCAATCCAACGCTCTTCTTTGGTTAACTTAATCTTTCTCATCATTCCTCCTTCTTTGATAAATCTTTCTTAATTTACGGCTGGGATAAATTGTTTTTAAGAATATCCCTTCCCCCTCCAGAACAAATGGCACTGCCCACACATACCTTTTGTAGTAATAAACTAGAATACCTTGATTAACCCGATTAGGATTCTCTTTAATACCTAATAATTGCGCTTGGATTATCTCTTCAAAAGAAACCCCACGAGTACGCTTTAACCGTTCGCTCTTTAACTTGCTCCATCTGATATTCTCCATAAACTATAAAATCACGGAGCGTATATACAATTGTATTACATATCCGCCTTCTTGTCAAGTCCTTAGCTCCATGATCTACCTCCTCTCTACTTTAATTGACGTAAAATCAGGGATAATCTAACACAATTTTTTTGGGCTTGACAATTCGGTAATTAACGGATAACATAAAGTCTAATGAGAAAAATCTGTTATTTCATATTCTTAGCCATTACTTTCCTATTTATATCCCCCTTTGCCTTTGCGCAAAATGTGGACCAGGCCACACGCGAAACAGACCTATATAAACCCAGAGATAAAATCGCGGAAGAATTGCAGCAAGCTCCTCGCGAAACCCCGGAAGTTATCCCGGAAAAACCCGTAGTCAAGAAAGAAGGTGAAAAGGAGTTTTTTGTCAAGAAAATCGAGCTTACCGGTTGTGAAAGCTTTTCCCCTCAAGAGTTCTCTTCTATCGTCTCAAAATACGAAAACCGCAATGTAACAATGTCTGAATTAGAAAACCTCTCAAATGAACTTGAGCGCGAATACCTGAAACGCGGGGTCATTGCCGCTGTTTTAATCCCGGCGCAGGAGATAAAAGAAGAAATTGTTACCTTGCAAGTGGTCGAAGCAAAAATGGGTGAATTAAAGATCCCGGACCATAAATATTTCAAGCAAAGCCGCCTCTCCTATTACTGGAAACTTAAGCCGGGCGAGACCATGCGCTTTGATAAAATCTCTAAAAGCCTGCAGTTGATGAATAAGAACCCCGACCGGCAGGTAAAATCCACGCTTCTTGCCGGAGAGAAACCGGGGACAACCGACGTGATGCTTGATGTCAAGACGCATTTTCCGGTACATCTGACTTCCTCTTTTGACAGGGAGGGCGTGGTTTCCACGGGCAGGGGCAGGACAGGAATCGGATTCAGGCACGATAACCTGCTTGGCTTTGACGATATTCTTTTTGGAGGATACTCATTCGGGACGCACTTTAACGGCTTCTATGCTTTCCATTCTCTGCCGATAAATTCAGACGGCTTGAGCCTGCTCTATGGTTACAGTAACAGCAAATCTATGCCAAAAAAGGAATTTGCCCCTTATGGAATCAAAGCTAATTCGGATAACATAAGCCTTAGCCTGCATCAAGACCTTTATAAAAAAGATGTTTATCTAGGCGAAGCATATGTCGAATTTGACGCTAACGATAAAACCACCTGGCTGAATACCGGCACTTACAGCCGTGACAGGCTGCGTATTTTTAGGCTCGGTGGGAGTTTTGTAAAGCGCGAGGTAGGAAGTGTTACGAGCATTAATCCGGAAATCTCTCAAGGTGTGGATGCCTTTGGAGCTAGCTCAAGGGGAAACCCCCTTGCTTCAAGAGGGGCTAAATCTAACTTTACCAAGTTTAATTTCGGGCTTCAGCACAAAAGGGCCCTTCCTTTTAATTTACAGGTGGGTTACAAATTAAAGACTCAAGTCTCCTCCACGAAACTCACTCCCCAAGAGGAATTTAGTTTAGGCGGCATTGACTCGGTGAGAGGATATCCGGCTGGCGATTATTTGGCGGATAACTCGGTCTTAAACAGCGTGGAACTGCTTATACCAAGCATATTTATTCCGAAAAGCTGGCGCCTGCCATACTCCAAGAGCACAATAAGGGACGATACGACTTTGGTGGCATTTGTTGAT
Source organism: Candidatus Omnitrophota bacterium (assembly GCA_018822885.1). Lineage (GTDB taxonomy): Bacteria > Omnitrophota > Gorgyraeia > Gygaellales > Profunditerraquicolaceae > JAHJJA01. The sequence continues at coordinate 18,557 of JAHJJA010000006.1, read as the reverse complement.
TATGGCCACGGCAATAGGCGCGGTGCCTTGGACTTCGAAACAAAATCAATGGATTTGGTGGGAGTCGGGGCCGGGCTTAGATTTAATCTTTTTAATCAGGTATTACTGCGCCTGGAATGGGGCTTTCCGGTTGGAGACAGGCCGCTTACCCAGGCCGGACGCTCATACTTCCACTTTTCCGTGGACCTGCAGGAAAAACTTCCCGCAACAATAGAAAACTACAAGCAAAAATCCGGCTCAAGAAACTTATAAAACATGGGGACGATTCGGTGAATCGTCCCCGAAGCGTCCCCCGTTTTAAATCCACGACACCTTAATATCTTTTTCTACTGATTTGAATTCTTTGTCGCCTGTTAGAAGTTCGCCTTTATAAGCTTTTGTTAAAGCGGCGGCAAAACAATCCGCGTAGGAAATTTTCCGTGCGGCCTTAAAACGGGCAGCCTCTCTGGCAAGCTGCAAATCCACATCGATCAAGTCTATCGGTAGAGTTCTGATTATTTTCTCAACTTCATGCGCTTTAGCCTCTCCGCACTCACGCAAAACGATATAATAGACCTCACCAAAATTCACAGTAGTCATTAACAAGTAATCATTTTTCTCTACCGCAGAAACAAAAAAAGATTGTATCTTTTTAAACCCGGGCTCCTTTTCTAAAAAAACAAAAAGGCCATGTGCATCAAGGATTCTTTTCATGGCCTAAACTCCCCTTCCTTGTCTTTAGCACGCTCCTTAAGAAGAGCCTTTGATAACTTGCCCTTTGTCTGTAAGACGCCGGCTATTTTTTCAAAATAAGCCGGGGTCACGGCTTTAACAACCAACTCCTCTCCCCTCTCTTCGATATATAGTTTTGTACCTCTTTTAATATTGAGCCTTTTGCGGATCTTTGATGGTATCACGATCTGGCCCTTAGAAGTCACTACTGCTGTAGTCATTTTTATTCCCCCTTTCCAATAAAAGTATAACATTTTATAATAAGTAAGTCAAATAAAAAAAGCCTTACTTATTCCAAATCAGGCATTCTTCGAGCGCCAACTTAGCAAAAGCCTCTAGTTCCTTGTCCGGTGACAGGCAATACCGGGTAAGCGCGGTCAAAGCAGTATCTGAGCGAAACAGGACTCTTTCCATACCTAAAACTTCCTCCTCCAATAACCTATCGAAGCTCTTTTTCCTTTGTTTTTCCATTTTACCCTCCTTCTACTATCAATTGACGTAAAAGGAGGGAAAATCTAACAGAAAAAAATGCAAAAAAGGGGGACGCTCCACCGAAGCGTCCCCCGAACTGTCCCCCGTTTTTCTAACTTTTATCGACCAACGCCGAAGTATTTAAAACCTATTTCTCGCATCCTTGATGGCTCAAATATATTCCTTCCATCAAAAATAATCGGAGTAACCATCGAATTCTTTATTCTTTCTAAATCTAGGGCCTTAAACTCATCCCATTCAGTGCAGATCAATAATGCCTCACTGCCTTGAGCCACTTCATAAGCATCAAGGCAATATTGAACGTCTGGGATGGCTTTCTTGGTTTTCTCGACGGCCTGCGGATCATAGGCCTTAACCTTTGCTCCATTAGCTTTTAATTCCTCTATTATCTTTAACGCAGGAGAATTACGGATATCATCGGTGTTAGGCTTAAAAGCTAGCCCCAAGACGCCTATTACTTTGCCGTCTAAAACCCAGAGCTCTTTTTCGACTTTCTTTAAAAACCTCTGCCAGGCGAGCTCATTGATCTGCTGAATTGCTTTAATTAAGGACATATCTATTCCGAGGACATTCAGGGTATTTTCAAAAGCGGATATATCCTTTGGAAAACAGCTTCCGCCAAAACCAATCCCGGGATTCAAGAATTGCTTTCCTATCCTTACATCCAATCCTATAGCATCCAATACTTCCAACGCGTCGGCCTTGGCCTCTTCGCAAACATAAGCCATTAAATTAGCAAAAGAGATCTTTGCTGCCAAAAAGGTATTCGCGCCATGTTTAATGAGTTCCGCGCTTCTGACATTGACAAACTTAACCGGAACATTGATTTTGTCGGTTAAGGGCTTGTATAATTCAATCATCATCTCTTTTGCATGCTCGTTATCAGCGCCTATTATAATCCTATCAGGCTCTAAGACATCCTTTATCGCCGTCCCCTCTCTCAAAAATTCAGGATTAGAGACTACATCAAACTTGGCGCCGGAAGCACAGTAGCGTAAGATAGTCTCCCTGACCTTTTCCGCTGTCTTTACAGGAACCGTACTTTTATCTACTATCAATTTATACTCATCGTTGATAGACAAAGCGATTTCCCGCGCGGCCCTCTCAATATATTTTAAATCTACGTGCCCGTCTTCTTTTGGCGGCGTATTTACGCAAATAAAGATTATTTCTGACTCTTTAACGGCAGGTGGGATTTCACTGATAAAACTTAAGCGGCCATTTTCCAGATTACGTTTAAGCATTTCTTCAATGCCGGGCTCGAAAATTGGAGATTCACCCTTATTGAATTTATCCAGCTTCTCTAGATTGTTATCAACACAAATCACATTATGGCCTAACTCAGCAAAACAAACTCCGGTAGTAAACCCGACATATCCTGTCCCAATTATAGATAATTTCATATTAACATCCCCTGGTTTTTTAGTTGTTTAGCCGCGAAAATACTTTTGCGTAAACATCCTTTCTATGTCCGATTTTCAAGACGATAACTTTATCACGGTTGATCCTGCAAATCACCCGATAATCGCCAACGCGCAATTTTCGGTGGCCTTTAAGGCTTTGCCTCAAGGGCTCGCCTGATAATTCAGGCTCCGGTATAAGCCTGGTTTCAATAGCCCTGCGAATCGCCTCTTTTAAATTCCGCGGGATTCCAGGCAGATCTTCTTTTTGGACATCAGGATGATAGACTATTATATAGTCCATCAGGACCAAGTTTGCTTATGGGAAATGGCTTTTGTCTTAGACAAGGTTTTCTCCCTTGCTTCAGCAGTTCTTACCCAATAAAGGTCCTCGCAATATTCAAGCGCAAGACGGATCAGATCCCGTGCCTTCAAAGATAAGGAGACATGGTCTCTTGTTGCCAAATCCTTAACAGTTTTGTAGAGCGGCTCTTCAAGCACAACATTTAAACGCGGGTTCTTAGTAGACATTTAATCACCTCCAAGAGAAGTGTATCACAAGTGATGAACTATGTCAAGGCTAATGACTCTTATTCATTCCACATAAGGCATTCTTCAAGCGCCATTTTGGCAAAACCTTCCAGCTCCTTATCCGGAGAAAAACAATATCTTGTAAGCGCGGTCAAGGCTGTTTCTGAACTCAAGCGGGCCAAGGTCATTATTATAATTCGCTTCCACGCAAGATCAATATCTGGGCGAAACAGGACTCTTTCCATACCTAAAACTTCCTCCTCCAATAACCTATCGAAGCTCTTTGTCCTTTGTTTTTCCATTTTACCCTCCTTCATGACTTTTTATTAATCTTAAATCCGGTTATTACCCTACCCGCTTTTTGCGGCGGCTCTAAGAGCTGCTTAATTGCCTGGAATACTACAGCAAACTGTTTGTCGTATTTTCTTTCCATCTGCTCGATTTTGCGCCTAAGATCAGCATTAGTAAGAAGCATGCGCCTAAGCTGGACAAATGCGCGCATTATGGCAATGTTTACTAAAATCGCTCGTTCGCTGTTCAAAACGCTAGAAAGCATAGCAACTCCTTGCTCCGTAAAAACAAATGGTTCGGACGTAGAATGCTTTAAAGTCCTGAACCGGTCACAAATTGTGACCAGTTCTAAACGTTCTTTTTTAGTCAACCGAAACATAAAATCTACGGGAAAACGCCTTATATTTCTTCTGACAGCTTGATTTAGCACCTTGGTTGAAACTACATAAAGCCCTGCTAGATCCCTATCTAGTATCACTTTTTTACCACGTAGAATTAATATCTTTGGTAAGATTAGCTCAGAAGAAATCAACTCATCCATATTGTCCGCCTCCCAAATTTATCTATACTTTCCATAAAAAATCCCTCCTTCTACCATCAATAGACGTAAAAGAAGGGAAAATCTAACAGAAGAAATTAAAAAAAACGGGGGGACGCTTCAGAAGAAGCGTCCCCCGAACCGTCCCCTTGTTTTGATTGTTCTTGCTAACCTTCTCCTTCTACTAAGATTGCCCGTGTTACAGCGGAGCGCTCGCGCAGAGGAGCGATTTCTTTGTACTCTGACGAGGCGAACCAGCGTTTCATGTCTTTTATCGCCGGAAATTCGATTATGATGACCCTGTCAGGATTCCAGTCTCCGACAATCGGCACCACCCTGCCGCCTCTTGCCAAATAGCGGCCGTTATAACTTTCTACGATCGAACGCACCTTCTCAACATACTGCGCGTAAACCTCTTTATCAATTACCTTCGCCTCTACAATAAAATATACGGACATTGAATTTTTAAGTTTTAGTGATTCTTGCGCGCGGCATAGATAAAATTAAGGAAATATTTCTTTAAGGATTCTTCGCTAAATTTAAATTCGTTTGTCCCCAGAAAATAATCGACAATCGCTTCTCTTAAGCGGGCAAGTTCTTTAAGACGGGCAAAACCCTTAACGCTGCCCAAAGTCAGGTCTATTAACTCGAGGGAACGTTCGAAAGCCTGCTGGCAATAAACATCATTGTGTTTTGCTTTCCAATTAAGAGCCCGCTCAATCTCACTGCCGATGTTTGCCATTTGCTCTATAAAACTCAACTCGCGCCAACGTCCTTCTGCAAGGCTTTTATGCTGGTAACTCATCACTTAATCCATTTGGCTACAACATCAACTATTTTCTTACGAATTCCCTTATCATCAACACCGCGGCTCCTGTTACCCTGGGAGGGACGCATGTTTATTACTGAATCAAATTCAATAAACCCCTCCCCCGGTATATCCGGATAGAGGTTAATCCCCCAAAGGCTTTTCTGTTTTGAGCCATTCTCTAACAGCAATGCCTCTAAGTCAGAATGAAGCTCGGCATCAACAGCGATAATCTCTCTATCAATATCAACAACGGCCTTTACAAGATTCCCAAAAATATTGGCTGCTGTCTGCCTAAGTTTATCCAATTCCAGCGTTTTTGTAATAATCTCCATACGTTGGATTATACCTCAAACAAAAATCCTCTGCAACAATAATAGTTACAGAGGGTCATGTTTTAGTGGCTCTTCCGAAATAAAGGACCAGCTTTTGGGTAAAATGCCCTATCCTGCGAAAAATCCAAGAAAACTCAGGATAGCGCCAAGGATAAGCGCAACAATTGGATGAATTATTTGCATGCTTTTATTTTTCTGATAAGCTTGCATGAACTTATACACCGTATTTGGGAAAACAATAAGCCATATACCTTTGATGAGCGCGAGCCAACCGATGATTGTAATTATTACAGTCCAGTTAGCTGCCCATACATTATGGGTCAGGATAATTACAACTCCGATAACAAGCGCAAGCAACCCACCATAAAAGACCACGGCTGCATTTTTACAGAAATCTTCCATTACTTGCTCAAAGGCCTTGCGGTTAAACAAAAAACCTGCTCCAATAATCAGATAACACAGGCCAAAAATCCTGGCAATAAATACCGAATTGTCCATACCTGCCTCCTTTTTTGTGAATATATTTTACTCCAAAACAAAACCCTCCGCAACTATTTTAGATACGAAGGGTCATGTTTTAGTGGCTCCCCTTCCCTTGCCTTCGGCAAGGGCAAGCCCGGACTCTTCTCGTCCTCTCGGGGGAGTTTTCGACAAAAAAGCCGAGCAGAAATGCTCGGCTTTTTCAATTTAACTCCCCCTCGAGGACTCGAACCTCGGACCTGGTGGTTACGTAAGTCCCTGTCTCACAACAGGTTACGGACTATATCTTTGCCATATTGAGCGCTTGGATTGCTTCGCCGCCTTCGGCGGCTCGCAATGACAAGTATTCAATACAGGCAGCAGGTGCATAGTCTCTGAACCTTCCCGCCGATTGGGCGGGCTCGGCTGCTGATTACCCTTGCTTTCGCAATAGGGCTTCCAGCAATTCTCCTGCAGTTTCAACCACGATTTCTCATGGAAGCTGCCACGTTGACAGCCACTCGCTCTACCGACTGAGCTAAGGGGGAATAGTGGGACATATTGTATATGAAAATCGGCTTCAAATCAAGAGGAAATCTCTGTAAATCAAGTAAAGGGACAGTCCCCTTATCTCGCCAGTAAACTAACGTCGGGGACAGTCCCTATTCGATGATTTGCTCTTCGAGTTTGAGGATCTCGGTTTCTATTTCGGAAATCCTTTTCTCAATTTCTTTCATGCGGCGGCCGTAGTCGCGCGCGGTCTCCTCGTCGCGATAAAACTTAGGATCCGACAAAGCCCTTGCCTTTGCGTAACTCTCCAGCTGTAATTTCTCTTTCTCACTCTCTACTTTGAGGATCTTGTCGCGAATCGCTGAATTGTGGGCCTTACGCTTTCTCTCATCTTCCTTGCGCCTCTTCTCCTCCTCTTTGACCCTTATTTTCTCTTCGTCTCTTTTTATCTTTTGCGGATCAACCTTTGGTTTATGCTCTAAGGCCTCTGTAAGCTGATCTTTTTTCTCAAAATAATAATCAAAGGAACCGGGGAATTTCCTGACGCGGCCGCTTTTTACCTCATAAACCGCGTTTGCCACGCTGCGCACAAAATAAATATCATGGCTGATAAAGACTATTGTACCCTTATACTCATTAAGCGCCTTGACCAGCGCCTCGACGGCATCCACATCAAGATGCGTTGTCGGCTCATCAAGCAATAGAAAATTCGGGGGGTCGATCAATAGCTTTGCAAGTATCAAGCGGCTTTTCTCGCCTCCGGAGAGGACCTTTACCTTTTTATCAGAGTCTTCTCCTGTAAACAAAAACGCGCCAAGTATCGTCCGGATCGTCTCCTCCGACATATACCCGGGGGCCGCGGAATACGCCTCCTGCAATACGGTATTTTCAAGATTAAGAACATCCTGTCGAGTCTGGGAAAAATAACCAATATCCACATTATGCCCGACTGTGCGCCCGCCGCTGTTAAAATCAATCACCCCCGCGAGGATCTTAAGCAAAGTAGATTTTCCAGCGCCATTCTCTCCGGCTAAAACCGCCTTCTCTCCTTGAGTGATCTCAAAATCAAAATCCTTATAAACCTGGATATCACCATAGCTCTTAGACATCTTCTCTAAACTGATCACTTTATAACCGCTTCTACGCGTAGGCGGAAAAGAAAAATTACCGATACTTTCGCGCGGGTCCTCCGGCAAAACAACTGCCTCCTTTTCAAGACGCTCAAGCGCGGTGCGCTTTGACCTTACCGCAGCTGCCTTGTTTGGCTGGGCGTGAAAACGCGACACAAAAGTCTCTAATTGCTGGCGCTTCTTCTCCTGCTCCTTAAATTGCTTTTCAAGATGAATGCGCCTTTCTTTTTTAATATGTTCAAAGTGGTCATAATTCCCATGCACTTTAAAGATCTTTCCATGCTCTAAGATCAAAGTATAATTTGTAACATCGGTAAGAAACGCCTTATCATGCGAGATCATAATAAAGGTCCCGCGAAAATCAGCCAAATAGTCTTTCAGCCAAAGAGCCGCATTTAAATCAAGGTAATTTGTAGGTTCATCCAAAAGCAGCAGGTCATAATGAAAGGTGAGTAATTTCCCCAACAAAACGCGCATCTGCCAGCCGCCGCTCATCTGGTTTATCGGACGGTCAAAATCCCTTTCCTTAAAACCAAGGCCCATTAAGATCTTTTTTGCTTTGTGCTCCAGCTCAAAAAACCCGAGGATCTCCAATTCATGCAAGACTTCCCCATAACGCCTTGAGCCGGCCTCATTCTTTGCTTCCAGCTCGTCCTTCTCAATCTTTAGTCGGACAATCCTTTCATCGCCTTCAGTCAACTCCGAGAGTACGGTGTGCGAAGAATTGAATTTTGCCTCCTGCGGAAGGTATCCTATATAGGTATTCTTATTGACCCTCACCTCGCCTGCCGAAGGCTCTAGCTCGCCCAGAATCAGGTAAAAAAGCGTAGTTTTACCGGCACCATTAGGCCCGACAAGGCCGATTTTCTCTCCGCGATTAATATTAAGAGAGATATCCTCAAAAAGCGTCTTCTTGCCGTAGTTTTTTGAAAGATTTATTAATGAGATCATAAGCTATAAAGCGCGGCGGGATTCCAGGGATTTTGAAAGTGTGGTTGTGTCTGCGTATTCCAAATTTGAGCCAAAAGGAAGGCCCAGGCCGATCCTGGTCAAATTTACACCCATCGGTTTAATCAACTTGGTCAGATACATCGCGGTAGTCTCACCTTCCGTATCGGCATCCGTAGCTATTATTATTTCTTTGATATTATTCTGTTTTATTCTCTCCAATAACTGTTCGATCTTTAAATCGCTCGGGCCCCGGCCCTCTAACGGAGAAATCGAACCCAAGAGCACGTGATACACTCCGCGAAATGAGCCTGCCTTTTCTATTGCCGTGACATCGCTGGGCTTCTCGACGATACAGACGATCTCTTTTGAGCGGCCCGCATCCTGACAGATCTTGCACAACTCTTCTTCGCTAAGATTATTACAGGCGCGGCAGAATTTTACATTCTCCTTTACCTTAATGATCGCCTCTGACAAGACTTTTATCTCATCTTTGGAAGCGCTTAAGATATAGTTTACAATACGCTCGGCACTGCGCCTGCCTACTCCGGGAAACCTGATCAGGCTTTCTATTAATTTTTCTATGGAATCAGTATAATTTGCCATTAGTCGTGTTTAAGGACCCTGCCGTTAAATGCCTCGAGGGCGGATTTGATAAAATCACTGCCCTCTGCCTGCTGCCTTTTACTCTGCTCAAGGGATAAGGCAAAATTACACCTTAAGTCAGTGTTGAACAAATCGAAAAATGCCTTTTCAACAAGCACCTTATTATCCTTTTCGTCAAGAGATTCCTTATGCAGTGAATAGGTCTTGGGAAAGGCAATGGTCAAAATGTTTCCTCTTAGTTCGGTCGCCTCCCCCTCATTCAGATAAGTCGCTATTGACATTTTTACCGTCGATATACTATTTATGACTTTAGACCAGGAAGCCCGTATATCATCCAAAGTAATCTTAATATTAACGGGCGGATCTGCTTCTTTCTTAGGAGCCTCTTTAGGATCTGCCTTAACAGGCGCGGCCTTTGCTTCAACCGGAGGTTTTACCGGCTGAATTGTTGACTGATGCGCCGGCTTGTGAACTGTTTGAGGGGCTGCTTGATGAACCGCGCCGGGTGGGCTTTTCTTATTGTGAGCAAGCCTCACTAAACTGATCTCTAAAGGAATGCGCAAAGAATCCAACCTCTTAGACATATCCTGCGTAGCTACCAAGATATTAAACGCGCTAAAAATCTCCTCAAGGCTTAAGGCCTCGCTTTGTTTTAGCAATTTCTCACAGATCTCCTGCGGCAGATCGATCAATTTTGCGTCAGCTTTAGTGACCTTGGCGATCATCAGGTTACGAAAATGCTCGATAAGATTATTAAGCAGGACGCCGATATCTTTGCCTTCATCAATAATTTGATTCAACAGATCCAGAGCGCCCCTAGGATCCCTCTGGATCATTTTATCCGTCAGGGAAAAAAGCGCCTCCTGCTCGACTAACCCCAGCACGGAGATCACATCGTTTAAAGAAATCTTTCCTTTTGAGAAACTTGCCAACTGGTCTAAAACGGATTCCGCGTCCCTAAGAGAGCCGTCGCTGGAGCGGGCAATAGTCAGAAGCACTTCTTTATCGACATCTATTTTTTCTGATTTTACTATGCGCTCAAGCTGGGAGGCGATCTCCATTACCGAAATACGCCTGAAATCAAAACGCTGGCAGCGCGAAAGTATTGTCGGCAGGACCTTGTTGGGATGAGTCGTAGCAAAGATAAATTTTACGTAAGGCGGAGGCTCTTCAAGCGTCTTAAGCAACGCGTTAAATCCGTCGGCAGTGATCTGATGCACTTCATCAATGATATAAACCTTAAATTTTCCGCTGACAGGAGCGAATTTTACATTCTCCCGCAAAGTCCTTATCTCATCAATGCCCCTGTTAGAGGCGCCGTCAATCTCCATCACGTCAAGAGAGCGGCCTTCAGCTATCTCAAGACAGGATGAACATTTGGAGCAGGGGTTCGCGCTAAGACCCTCTTTGCAATTTAGCGACTTAGCAAGGATACGCGCGGTCGAGGTCTTCCCTACTCCGCGCGGGCCGGCAAATAAATATGCGTTAGCAAGTTTATTCTGCTGGATAGCGCTTTTTAGAGAAGTCGAGATCTGGGGCTGGCCGATGATCTCATCAAAATTTTTCGGCCGCCATTTTAAGGCAAAGACTGTGTAGGGCATCAATGATTCTCTCTCAATTTCCTCCGGAGCAATTTCTGACGGCGGGATAAAACTTTGTCTGCTAGTTCGTTCATTAAGCGGAAACCTTCCAATTTCTTCCGCGGAGAAATCCGGGCTCCCCGTAAGACTATTTCACCTTCTGTCTGCCATTTATTTGTAATCTTCATTTACTCAACATCATAATTTCTTTAATATCCAAGATATCCTTATCTCTGCCGGCAGATTTCTTCATCTTAATAAAATTCTTTTTAGAAATAACCGGCAGCGTCAAAGTCCCAACCCTGACTTTCAAAGCATCGATCTTGGCTTCTTCAAATGAAACGGGAGATTCTATAATAATATCTACTTCTTCGTAGCTTCTCTCACTTTTATAAAAATTAAAAGCCTTCATATGTTTATTCTTAATCCAGTCATTACGCGTTTTTTTATCAGCAATCATTATAGGATCAACTGGCTGCTTAACATGATAGCCGGCCCTCTTAAGAATCTTTACAATTTTAGCCAAATTTTCATTGCTCATTTCAACGAGAATATCTGCATCAAGCGTGTTTCTATTTCCGCCGAGCAAATTAAACGCAATACCCCCAACCAATACATATTTGACTTTCTGTTTCTGGAAATCCCGTAATATTTCTTCGTAGATAATCATTTTTAATAAATTTTAACGCAGAGGCTGGGCCGTGCTACGCAGGACTCCAGGATATGCGATAAATTTTCCTTTAGGAAAATTTATCGGAGGAGTTGGGATTCGAACCCAAGGGCCAGGTTTCCCCAGCCGAATCATTAGCAGTGATTCGCTTTCGACCGCTCAGCCACTCCTCCAATAATCTAATTTCTGCCATTTATACAAAAACTTTGAATTACTTGAACCTACTGTCGCAAGGTATTTATTGACTTCTGCCTGCGCAGAAATCGAAATATGCACACCTTTTAAATAGGATCTAATCCCCAATCTAGATAGAATCTTATGGGCCGAATGAAGTAAAGGTTTGGAGCAACTAGTAAAGTCTAATTTCAAATACTCATACCATCTGTTATTAACTTTATATCTATGGGCGTAAAGACTCCCATCGGTATCAAATAGCCCACGAAGACAAGCCTTCCTAAATCCAGGATTATCCATAACCCACTCCGGAATATCCACCTGATTTTTAATTTTATTACCCACTTTTAACCCTTGGCTTAAGAGGAAATCGACTGCGCTTGCGCTGCTTACTATTATATCAGCACCCAAACAACCTTTTCTCCTTAAAATCGTATAATCAACTGCAAACATCCGCTTGATAAGCCTTGCCACATATTCCGCGTATTCGTGATCGGTCTTATAATTAAACGAGATTGTAAATTGGTACTTGCTACGAATTGAACCATCCCCCAGCATGATACCAATGAATGCGGCTAATTCTGAACTTCGTAAGGGTGTCTTTATCTCCTTTCGGATAACAAAACCACTCTTACGCGCTAATCCAGGGTGCAACCTGAAAAACTCACAGCCACGTTTTCCGCCTTTGATTCTACCTTCCGGTGTGCCAGGGTTACCGTATAACGCGTAACGACGCAATGCACCTAAACGTCCTCGCTCTGAATACGAAGGCTTCTGAATCACTTCTCCCCCAAAACATCAATCTAGTTCCAAATCAACACCCAAGTTTGAGCTTACGTTTCTTCCTAAAGAACTCTTTCAGAATCAAACCGCACTCTTTTTCTAAGATACCGCTTTTTACTTTTATACGGTGATTTAGCTTCTTATGGTTTACGATGCTCGTCACCGAACCGCAGGCGCCGGTCTTCGGGTCTTTTGCGCCATAATATAGACTCTTGATGCGCGCAAGGACAAGCGCGCCAGCACACATACTGCATGGCTCTATTGTAACATAAATCGAGGCGTTATTAAGCCATTTTGACCCCAGAAAATTTGTTGCCGAAGTAAGAGCCAGCATCTCAGCATGAGCAGTGGGGTCTTTCAGGCGCTCTATCTGGTTATGACCGCGGGCAATGATCCTGCCTTCGTGCACAACTACAGCACCTACGGGCACTTCGTCTTCATCAAATGCCTTTTGCGCCTCTTTAAGCGCTTCAGACATATAGATTTCTTCTATCTTTGATATTATCACGTTAGGGACAGTCCCCTTAACTCGCCATGGGATAGCCCGTACGGGGACAGTCCCTTTTATTCGGGATCCCGCCTGCTATCTCATAGCTGGGCGGGAGAACCAGTAACAACCAGCTCCGTAGGCTGATGCTCCCTGGCCTGCCCTAATTTAAATTTAAGTTTAAATCGGCCAGGGCAGGCTATCCAATCCCGACGCCACGGTCGGCTTATAAATAGAAGCCGTGGGTCGGGACCCCGACCTCCGATATTCGTATCGTTCGTTCGAGCGTCGGGGTTGAGCTTCTTTAGTAATATGCGCCCAGCTGGATTCGAACCAGCAACAACCAGCTCCGTAGGCTGATGCTCTATCCAATTGAGCTATGGGCGCAAGAGTTAAATTTTACCACAGATTCCTGACAAAGAAAACCTAAAAAAGTTAAATCGTATCCGGTCAGTGCGATGTGATTGCTTCGTCGCCAAACCGAAAAACAAGGCTCCTCGCAATGACACTATGCTAAAAATTCAAAGTCATGCCGTCATAAGCTGCCACGACTTCGATACCCAACCGCTTGGACATAGCCTCTGCCTGTATATGCGGCTTTGCAGTCAACATAGTCATGCCAAAATGCGTAAGAATAGCTTTTTTAGGCTTTGTATCCCCGATAATCTGCTCGGCATCAGCTAAGCATAGATGATCGACTCCCGGCCTTGGTTCCTTAAAGACTACCGCGATGATCAAGATATCGACCTTGTAAAAATCCTCTAACTCTTTAAAATATTTTGTGTCGGATAAGATCCCGATCTTAGTTTTGCCTAAAACAAACTTTAAACCGTAAGTTTCACAAGGATGGATATGCCTCATAGAGGTCGCAAATTCAAAATCCCCAACCCGATACTCCTTATTTGCATCAAGAAATTCTATCTTCTCCGGGAAAACTTGCGCGTGCTTCATAATAACTGAATCTTCGTTGATCGTATCAGCCGGACAAAACACAACTCCCCTCTTCTTAAATCCACCCTCGGTCATCGCCTCTATCATCACATTGACGTCACTCACATGGTCCAAGTGGCGATGAGTAAGAATAATGCCATCCAGTTTTGTTGGGTCAAGTTTTGGCCTCGCTTTCGCGCAATGGACAATACTGCCCGGCCCTGGATCAATAATAACATTCGTCCCTTGACAGGAAACCCAAAGGCCTCCTGAAGCGCGCAATTGCTTGATCATCACAAACCGCGCCCCGGCAGTACCGAGAAACTTTAAAAAATCAGATCTTACTTTAACCATAACTTCTTTAGCTCTTCAGTGATCTTATGTTTTTGGCTGAAGTTCAGTTCTAAATCTTCATTCACCCTTTTTTTTACTTGTGAATTTAGCTTCGCGCCAAAAAAATCCTCTACACTCACCGCTTTTGCTCCGACAGCTCTGGCAAAAAACTTTATTTCATTATCATCCGAAATCACTATAAGATTCTTTGGGTTGCCAAAATTTTCAACTATCCTTCTGATCCTCTCGTCAGCGCTCTCATTCCTCGAGAAAACGACACGAATATCTGTCTCGATATTCTTATCGGATATTCCGCTATAGCCGTCGAATACTACAGTCACCCTATTATTCAGGCTACCGCAAAGCTTATTTCTTTTAATAGCCTCAAGCAAGGCGATCCTGGGCTCTGTAAATTTATTAGCGGCGAGCTTCTTGAAGAGAGGATGATTGATCAGATTGTAGCCGTCGATGATGTATTGTAAGGACATAGATAAGTCCTCCTAATGCTCCGTAAAACAATATAAAAGAGAAATTTAACAGCGACATGGCAAAAGCCAGGTCTTTAGTCACGCCCGCCTTAGCAAAGAAATAGATAGTCGAGGCGTCCCTAAGCCCGAGCCCTCCGATAGAAATTGGAAGCAAAGTTATCGCCCCTATCACCGGAATTAATACAAAAAAATACAGGAGATTTATCTTTATCCCAATGGCAAGCGCGATAAAATAAAATGTAAGCGGTCCGGTCACCTGCACTAAAAGAGAAATGATCAAATTGATCACCATTGCCCTTTTCTTATTACGAAAAATGTGGATCTCCTGATGAAGACCGGTGACAAGATCCCTGATCTTACCCGCATTCGGAGAACTTAAGAGTTTGTTGATCTTTGTATAAAAGAAATTGTTAAACAGCACAAGCAATACACCGGCCAGTATCGCGGTGATGATGCCGATGGCAAGCAGGACGCTTTTATCATCAATTAACCTGTAACCCAGTAGCAATGATATCAATACTACGACTACCAATCCGACGTAGCCGCTAAGACGATCGAGCAAAACCGTAGCAACCACTTCTTTTGTCTTTTTGGTATGCGCTGCCAGGTCGATGCTGCGCATAAGGTCACCGCCTATAGTCGAGGGAAGAAACAAGCTGAAAAATATCCCACCGGAAAAAGAAATCACTACTCTTTTTAACGGCAGCTTAATTCCTACTGCTTTAAGCAGCCTGTACCAGCGAAAAAAACAAAAGGCGTAGTTAAAAAAGAAGATGAAGAGCGCAAAAAATAAAAGAGGCTTATTCGCATTCTTTATGATCTCAAACAGGCTTTTCCTGTCTACCTGCCGGAATAATAAAACAAGTATAGCGATACTAATACCGACTCGTAGAATAATCGACAATACTTTCTTTATCTTCTACACCCCATTCTCCTTGCGATTTCAAGACCCGGTCTTGACTTTCTATTTCAATGTTAAGACCGGGTCTTGAATTAAACGAGAGCCTTACCGGTTATCCTCTTATAAGCCTCCAAATATTTCTTACTTGTCTTGTCCACGATATCCCGGGGCAAGTCCGGCGCGGGTGGAGTCTTATCCCAATCAAGGGTCTCCAAATAATCACGCACAAACTGCTTATCAAAACTTGGCTGCGGCTTACCCGGAGCATATTCATCAAGCGGCCAAAAACGGGATGAGTCCGGGGTCAACACCTCATCGATCAGGATCAGCTTATCATTGTGCATACCAAACTCAAATTTAGTATCCGCGATGATTATTCCGTGTGCGCGCGCGTAATCACTTGCCTTTTGATAAATTGCCTTACTTACTTGGGCCAATTTATCCGCGATATCTTTTCCGATAAGATTCTCAACGTATTGCTGACTGACATTTTCATCATGGCCTGCATCGGCTTTGGTCGAAGGAGTAAAGATCACCTGCGGTAATTTATCTGATTCTCTTAAACCTTCCGGAAGGCTTATGCCGCAGACAGACTTGCTCTTTTTATACTCTTTCCATCCCGAACCCGACAAATACCCCCTGACAATACACTCAACCGGCAAAGATTTAGCTTTTAAAACCAGCATTGACCTGCCCTCAAGATCGCTTCTATATCGCTTTAGTTCTGCAGGATATTTATCAACATCGGCAGTAATCAAATGATGAGAAACTATATCCTTGATAAGATCAAACCAAAAACAGGAAAGCGCGGTCAGCACTTTTCCCTTATATGGAATGCCGCGCGGCAGGACGACATCAAAGCAAGAGATCCGGTCAGTAGAGATCACAAGCAGTTTATCTCCGAGATCATAAACATCACGCACCTTTCCCCGGCGAAAAAACTTTAAATCCTTGAATTCAGTTTTAAGTAAGACTGTCTCGCTCATTGTTTTTTTAGGCGAAGAGCTAACTCTTCATACTCTTCCCACATCTCCTTTGGCAGATCCTTCTTGAACATCTCAAAAAACTTACGTATCCCTTTTAACTCCTCGATCCAGGACTTTTTATCTACATCAAAAAGCTTCTCCAGGGTGCCTTCCGGAACATGAAGGCCGGTCATGTCGATATCCGAGATAAACGGTACATAACCTATGGGTGTCTCTATCGCATTGACTTTATTATTGCAACGATCAAGCACCCATTCCAGGACCCTTAAATTCTCTCCAAATCCCGGCCATAAGAATTTTCCGTTCTCGTCGGTCCTGAACCAATTGGCATGAAAGATCTTTGGGGGTTTCTTCATTTTCTTACCCATGTTCAGCCAATGCCCAAAATAACTGCCCATGTTATAACCGCAAAAGGGAAGCATTGCCATCGGGTCGCGCCTGACTTCACCTACTGCCCCCACCTGCGCGGCAGTCCGCTCAGAGGCCATGGTCGCGCCGACAAAAACACCATGCTGCCAATTGAACGATTCATAAATAAGCGGGGCTAAATGCGCGCGTCGGCCGCCAAAAATTATCGCTGATATAGGAACGCCGTGATGCTGCTCTAGCCTAAATGAGGCGATCGGGCAATTTACGATAGGAGCGGTAAAGCGACTGTTCGCATTCGCGCCCAAGACCACCTTTCCAGACGCATCCTTCATTCCGGGCTTCCACGGGCGACCAATCCAATCAATACCCTCTGCCGGAACTTCTCCGTCAGCGCCTTCCCACCAAACTGTCCCATCCGGCTTTAAAACAACATTTGTATAAATCGTATCTTTTTTAATCGTCTCAACCATATTTGGGTTAGTCTTGGAATTTGTCCCGGGCGCAACGCCAAAAAATCCTGCCTCGGGATTTATCGCCCAAAGCTGGCCGTCAGAATCAACGCGCATCCAGGCAATATCATCACCGACCGTCCAAATGCGGTAACCTTTGATCTTCAAGCCCTCCGGAGGAACAAGCATCGCAAGGTTAGTCTTTCCGCAGGCGCTGGGAAAAGCGGCGGCGATATATTCAATGTGCCCGTTTGGCTCTTCGATCCCCATGATGAGCATATGCTCCGCCAACCAACGCTCTTTACGCGCGATAAAACTGGCGATACGAAGAGACAGGCACTTCTTACCTAGAAGAACATTACCACCGTAACCTGAACCAACGCTCCAAATCGTATTATCTTCCGGAAAATGCATAATCAATCTTTTATTGATATCAAGCTGGGCCTTTGAATGAAGGCATTTGGTAAAATGATCGTCTTTTTCCAGCTGCTTAAGCGCCGCAACACCTGCTCTAGTCATTATCAACATATTGAGGACCACGTAGCGCGAATCAGTAAGCTCAACTCCTATCTTACTAAATGGAGAACCGACCGGCCCCATAGAAAAAGGAATGACATACATCGTCCTGCCGCGCATAGAATCTTTAAAGATTGAGCGCGCCTTTTTATAAGCCGCGCTCGGAGCCATCCAATTATTATTCGGGCCGGCATCGCGTTTCTTCTTAGTGCAAATGAAAGTAAGGTGTTCGGTGCGGGCTACATCGTCCGGTTTTGTGCGATGCAGGACACAACCAGGAAGCTTATCTTGATTAAGCCCGATGAGCTCACCCGAGACAATCGCCTCCTTTTCCAACTGCTCTTTCTGTGCGGCAGAGCCGTCAATCCAGACAATATCATCCGGCTGGCACATCTTCGCCATCTTAGTGACCCAATCTTTTAATTTCTTGTTGTGCGTAGAAAATTTCTTCATTTGATTTAGAACTCCATTAAATATTTGTATGCGGAATCAGCGGCAAGGGCGCCATCTCCACAAGCCGTTACCACCTGATACAGGTTCTTCTTGCGACAGTCCCCGCAGGCAAAGATTCCGTCTTTAGAGGATTTCAGATTTTGGTCAGTAATTATATATCCTGTATCATCAAGTTGCAAAGTATTTTTTAAGAATTGGGTCTCCGGGACCACGCCTACGAAAATAAAAACGCCATGACAGGAAATACTGCTCTCGAGCCCACTCTTTGTGTTCTTTGTGGATATTACCTCCACCTTTTCTTTGCCGCTTATCTTCTCGACTATCGCATCCAGTAGGAAATTTATCTTAGGATTTTGACGCGCCCTTTCAACCAGTATTTTTGCGGCTCGGAATTCCTGACGCCTATGGATAAGGGTAACTTTCCTGGCGTAGCTGGCCAGAAATATCGCGTCCTCTATCGCCCTGTCGCCCCCTCCGACCACCACGACTTCCTTATCTCTGAACAGCGGGCCGTCGCAAGTCCCGCAGTAAGAAACCCCGCGGCCGATAAATTTATTCTCCCCTTCTACGCCCAATCTTTTTGAGCGGGCACCGGTCGCAATAATAACGCTTTTTGCTTCATAAGAGATGCCGGAGCATTTTACATGATAGGCAACACTTGACAATTTAAAACTTGGCG
>JAHJJA010000005.1 GCA_018822885.1 Candidatus Omnitrophota bacterium | reverse complement strand
GTCAAATATTCAAAAGCAAGGCTTGCCTTTGAGCCAAACTCAACATGAAGCTGCTCCCTGCGTACGCGTTCGCCTTCAAACGCAGCGGCGTAAGGAACCGGGACATCCACACTTGACATCTTTACTTTAATACCTCTGGCCAATATACATCTGGAAGGTATCTTCTTATAGTCTTTTTCAACTATCAGGGCCTCATATAGAGTCGTATCGATCTTACCCAATTGCGGCACATCCAAATCCGTAATAATAGGTAAACCAAAAGCCAGAGCGCCTAAACCGGTAGCAACAATCACCTCATCCACATGGCCCAATAAAAGCACAAATGCCGGCACGCGATTACGGATGTAATCCGCAACGCCCTGCCACTGTCCGGCCTTAAACCCTCCGAAGATCAACGGCGCCCTCACCGCGAAATTGACCGCGTATATCACCGATAAATAATCATCTCCGAGGGGCACGATATAATTATCTAAACCGATCTCCACACCTTTATTTTCAAGCTGTTTCTTAAAAGTATTCCCCTTAATGTTTCCTGCCAATACACTCACAATACTCTTTGATTGGAAATTGCGAATAAGCTCTACTGCCGCGTCTTCATCTTTTGCCGGGCCCAGGATCACCGCGATCCCGGAGATCCTGCCGTCTACTAACTGAAGGCCAAGCGAGCGTAATATTTTATCGGGAATAAAACCTATTCCGCCGGCAGGATGCTCCTTATTCATAATAGCAAGTGCGGCTAAGATCTCCTCGCATAAAACCGTGGCTATCCCTTCATTAAAAATCCCCCCCATGCTATTGACCAGCAAACCGCTTGACGTAGGAAGGCCTTTAGCTAAGCCCTCTGCCTGCTTAAAAGCATTCTGCGCGTCCGCCAGAGTTTTTACCTCTATGTTAAGCAGCGCATGACACAAAGGCAGGTAATAATTGGTCTCGGGAAACTCTAGTTTCGCGTCTTTTCCGGATTTGGCCAATGCCCTCTCAAGCGACTGTTTAGTCAAATTAAGGACTGCGGTTGTGCCTTTATTACCTAACTGTACTAGGACGTCTGACATGTTGCCCCCTTCATTAGTCTGGTTAAATTTAGCGCTAACAGCAAAACATCATCGATATTCTGCCTCCCCGTAACACTTCCTAAAGCAAAAATATTGCTTACGTTAGTAGACATTTCTTCGTCTATAACGACGAGGTCATCCTTAACATCTATATTCGCATTCTTCAGGAAATCAATATTCGATCTATAATAATCAACGAATAAAACCGCGCAAACTCCGATAGCCTTACCTTCTTTCAATTTAATCGCCTGTGCCTCTCCTTCACCGATAATCTCTGTAATCGAGCTATTTATCGCTTCAATATGCGCAGGGAGAAAAGACGGGTCAAAAGAATTGCGGCTTATTAACTTTACCTCGACTTGATTTTTCTCGCTGACTACCTTAGCGATATTCAATGAAAAATCATCTGAACCGACAACGCAAACAGGATGGGTTATGAAGCGGGAGGAAAACTTCTTCGCATCATCCAAAGAATACAATCTATAAACCCCCTCTTTTTTTGCGCCCGGGATTTCCGGAAGCTCCGGAGACCTGCCTGAAGCGATCACCAGGTAATCAAATTCAATATTGCCTTTATCCTTAAAATAAGCGGTATTTTTTGCGAGGTTTAATGAACCTATTTTCTTACCTTTGATAAAACTGATATTTTCTTTAGCGTAAAAATCTTCGTTACAGAGAAAAAACCCTTCCTCTTTGATGCCGCCGCTTAAAAATTCAGGCAATTTCTTACGCTCATAAGCGGGATAGTTTTCATCGCTGATCAAAGTAACAGCGCATTCCTTATCTAATCCGCGCAGCGCTACAGCTAAAGAATGACCAAAAATCCCTGCCCCGACAATCACAATTTTCTGCATCTCTACCCCTTCTACCTCCTACCTACAGCCCGCTCGCCTCTATCACCCGCGGTACAACCTTATCCCAACCAATCGGCATAATATGGATACCCTGGCACATGGATCTTAATTCTTTGATAAAGCGCGCGGCGATCTCAACTGACTTCGCTGCTTTATCCCCTGCACGATCCATTTCCTCTATTAAATCATCTGGCACAAAGACTCCCGGGATACTCTTATTCATGTATTTGGCCATTCCGGAGGATTTTAACAAAACAATCCCTGCTATGACCGGAACTTTAAGATGTTTTACCTTAGAGATAAAACTCTCGAAAGTCTTCAGATCATAAACCGCTTGTGTCTGAAAGAACTCAGCACCGACGCTGACCTTTTTCTCCATCTTTATTATCTGGGGCTCAAGCGGATCTGACCCGGGATTGACTACCGCGCCAAGGCAGAATCTCGGCAAGGCCCCGGTTAACTTATTTCCGTTCATATCTACTCCGCTCTCAAGGCCGCGAGCGGCCTTTAACAACTGCACGGAATCCAGATCAAAAACCGGCTTTGCCTCAGGATGATCTCCTAAAGTAGGATGATCACCCGTAAGCACTAAGACATTCTCAATTCCTAAAGCGGCTGCTGATAATAAATCTGACTGAAGAGCAAGACGGTTCCTGTCGCGGCAGGTAAGCTGAAATATAGGTTCAAAACCGCTTTGCTTCAACAGTAAACAGACTGCCAAAGACCCCAGCCGCATCACCGAACTCTGCAAATCCGTTACGTTTATTCCGTCGACCTTATTACGGATTAGCTCTGCGTCCTCCAGCAAAGTACGCGTCTCAATCCCCTTCGGAGGCCCGATCTCCGAAGTCACTATAAACTTCCCTGCCTGCAATTTTTCTTTAAGGTTCATGCCAGTTGTAGTTTTGCCGCCTCAACTAAGTTACGCATCAACATTGTCACAGTGAGCGGGCCAACGCCCCCGGGAACCGGAGTAATATAGGAAGCACGTTTTTCTGCCGCTTCAAATTCCACATCTCCGACAATCTTATCCCCGACCCTATTTATTCCCACATCGACCACGATCGCGCCTTCTTTAACCAACTCCCCCTTGATCAACCCGGCCTTACCTACAGCCACCACCAAAACTTCTGCCTTCTTTACATGCTCCTCTAATTTTCCTGCCTCGCTTGTGCCGATATGGCAGACCGTAACGGTCGCAAATTTATCCAGCAATAATAGGCTTAGGGGCTTTCCCACTATCTCGCTATGTCCAACGATGACAGCTTCCTTTCCGTAAAGATCTACCCCTGTCGAGTTGATCAATGCCATTGCCGAAGCAGCTGTACAAGGCAAGAGCTTAGCCTTACCAAATAGAATCTTTCCAATATTAGCCGGATGCATCCCCTCAATATCTTTTTCCGGAAGAATACACTGACTGATCTTCTTATAATCTATCTGCTTTGGAAGGGGCATCTGAACAATGATTCCGGCTACGGATTTATTTGAATCTAATTTTTTGATAAAATCTACCAGGTGCGCCTCGGTAGAATCCTCTCCTAATTTGTGAAGCTGATACTCGATGCCCAGGCTTTCGGCGGCCTTGGCTTGCGATCTTACATAACTGGCTGCTCCGGCATTCTCCCCCACAAGAATACTCGCTAATACAGGCTTCATTGCCATTGCCGCTACCTGCTGCCTGATCTCTTCTTTGATCTTATCCGCTATGGGTTTACCCTCTAATAATTTTGCCAATTTTCTCCTCCGTTAACCGTCTTATTTTCTTAATATGTTTGTCTTTCTTGGCCAATTCCTTCCTAATCTGGGCGCTCAACTTATCGTCTTTAAGTATTTTTAAATTGATCTCCACATTGACGCAGGCGCCTGCGAAGGCCGATTCCAGAAAAATAACAGCTACCGCAACATCACTGATCAAATTTGCGTTGCCTTTCTTAATAAGAGGAGGGCATAATTTAGCTCCCTCAAAACATAGGCGGGCTATCATAAACGGAACATTTAAAGAATCCCTTAAATTCTTGCTATTATATGCCTGCACATCCAGATCGACTAACTTTAGGAATTCCGCCCTTAACTTCTCTGATTCTTCAAGGATCTCTTTTAGCTCAGCTTCGTATTGCGCGTATTTTGGCTTGCCAAGAGTAAAATTGACGACCATACTGATTAAGGAAACCCCGAGTGCTGCAATCATAGCGCTTGCTGAACCACCTCCCGGAGCAGGAAGCTTTGCCGCCAGGTCATTTAGATATTTTTCTAAAGATTCATTCTTATACATTAATAACTATACCTTTCGTCCAATCCGAAGGCATCCTTGATCAGCTCAACCCTGGAAGCGCCTTGCGAATATATTACAGAGACTACGTCAAACCTCGCTTTTTTATCCAGAAGCCTGTTTTCCTTCAAATAGCTTAACGCGGCCTTAGAAATCTGGGCTTGCTTAGAGGCAATTACCGCTTCAAAGGGACAGCCGAATTTATCGCTCTGCCTTGTTTTTACCTCGACAAAACAATAGACCTCTTTTTCCGTAGCGATAATATCTATCTCTCCTAATTTGTTCTTAAAATTTCGCCGCAGTATCCTGTAACCTTTTGACTCCAGAAAACCGGCAGCCAACTCTTCCCCTGCCCGGCCTAAATCTAATCTTTCTCTAGACATAAGAAAAGCTTTCCCTGTGGATCAAGGTAGGGCCTAACTTTCTTAAAATATCACGGTGCTCTTTTGTCGGGTAACCTTTATGCTTTGCAAATCTGTATTGCGGATAGACCTTGTCATACTCGAGCATTATCCCGTCTCTGGTGACCTTGGCTAAGATAGAGGAAGCGGCAATACTTATTGACTTGGAGTCCCCTTTTACGATAGCGATACAAGGAAAACCTGAATCAACAGGAAAATTTCCGTCAACTAAAATATGGATCCTTTTTTCTGGGGTGGGAGAAAGTTTTTTCATTAAAGAGCTTACTGCCTCTGCCATCGCCTTACGGGTCGCCTCTAGAATATTCACCGCATCGATTATCTTTTCGCTTACAATACCTAAGCCGAAAACCGAATTTTCGATAATCTCGCGATAGGCCTTCTCGCGTTGAACCGAAGTCAATTTCTTTGAATCATCGATGCGATTTTCAAAATGGAAGGTATTTAAAACCGCTGCTGCCGCAACTACCGGCCCGGCTAAGGGGCCGCGGCCGGCCTCATCAACGCCGATGATGCAATTGTACCCCTGTTTCTTAAGTTGACGTTCGTAATAAGTCACGTATCAGGAAATCATCAATTATTTTTTCTCTTCCCTGCTCTCTATCTTCGTCGCGCGCTTGCCTACCTTGCTTCTTAGGTAATAAAGCTTTGCCCTTTTGACCTTACCTAAACGCAGTACCTCAATACGCTCGATGCTTGGAGAATACAGGGGAAATACGCGCTCGATCCCCTCCCCATAAGAGACTTTTCTTACGGTAAAACACTCCCTGACCCCTGAACCATGCTTTGCAATAACTACCCCTTCAAAGGGATGCAGACGGAATTTATCCGGTCCTTCAGGAATCCTTGTAAGTACCTTGACCGTATCCCCAACATTAAAGATGGGCATTTCTTTCTTAGTACACTCTACTTCGATCATTCTGATTTTATCCATCTTGTTCTCCTGTTCTCATTTAGCCAGTAAATCCGGCCTTTTCTTTTTTGTTCTTTTTAATGCCTGTTCTTTTCTCCATAATTCAATTTTTTTATGGTCTCCGGAAAGCAGCACTTGCGGAACACACATCCCCTTAAAATTTGCGGGCCTTGTGTAGTGCGGATATTCTAATAGATTACCTTCAAATGACTCAAAATTCAAGGAATTTTTATCCCCCAGGACACCCGGCACAAGCCTCACCACCGCATCAACCAGCACCATTGCGGGAAGTTCTCCCCCTGTCAACACATAATCGCCTATTGAAGTCTCCTCATCAACTAATTTTTGCCTTACCCTCTCATCTATTCCCTCGTAATGCCCGCATATCAATATTAAATGCTTAAACTTTGAGAGCCTTTTAGCGCTTTTTTGCGTCAAAGTCTCGCCCTGTGGGCACAATAATACGACACGAGCCTTGTGGCCTCGTGACTTTATCGCCTCTACCGCCCTAAATATAGGCTCGGCGTTCATCACCATGCCTGAACCCCCGCCGAACGGACGATCATCGACCTTGCGATGCTTATCCAAAGTATAATCGCGCAAGTCATGGACAAAGATCTTCACCTTGCCTTTTTCTTGAGCCCGCTTCACAATAGATTCATCCAGAACAGGCTTAAAACACTTTGGAAATATTGTAATTATATCTATTCTCATAACTATAGCTTAACCCAATTATTGTATCCGCTGAAAAAATCCTTCTTAAAATCCTGAAATTTATCCTGCTTTATGGCTTTTCTTATTTTGCGCATCATCTCAAGGAAAAAATAGAGATTATGCAGAGAGAGTAAAGTCAACCCAAGCATCTCTTGCGAGTTAAATAAGTGCCTAAGGTAGGCCCTGGTGAAATTGGTGCATGTATAACAGCCGCATTTTGCGTCAAGGGGGCGAAGATCCTCTGTAAAAGCCGAATTCCTGAT
>JAHJJA010000068.1 GCA_018822885.1 Candidatus Omnitrophota bacterium | reverse complement strand
AATCAGCGTCATAGTCGGAACTTTTCTTAATTTTGTTGTTTTGCGTTAATTTTGTCCGCTTGGGCAAATAAAAATATGGATATTTAACCGGCAGAGAGAAAGGATTTAAAATGATAGCACTTTTTAGTTTACTGATAATTATTTTATTATCGATTATTAGCGTAAGAATCGGCGCTATTGCTTTAGAGCTTACTGGCCTCTCTCCTGAAATAGCATCATTTCAGGCGCAATCTGCTTTTTCGGGAGTAGGTTTCACTACTCAAGAATCAGAGACAATAGTCACCCATCCTCTGCGCAGGCGAATTATCCGTATTTTGATCATGATGGGAAGCGCCGGAGTCACGACTTCTATGGCTACTCTGGTGCTTGCCTTTGTGGGAGAGACAGGAAGGGATCTTTTGAACCGCGTTATAATATTATTCTTTGGTATCCTGATCGTATTTTTATTTTCGCGTTCAAAGCATATATATGTTTTAATGAGGAATATCATAAGCAAGGCGCTGGAAAAGTGGACTTCCTTGCGTATTTTTGATTACGAACAGCTTTTAGGCCTTTCTGAAGGATATTCAATTTCCAGGATCACAGTCCATAGCGATAGCTGGCTTGTTGGTAAGAAGCTTAGTGATTTAAAACTGAATAAAGAGCATATTTTAATCTTGGCTATTTACAGAAAAGAACATAAAAGAGAGGCCTTCATTGGGACGCCATCAGGAGAAACCGAGATCAAAGGAAGAGATGTTTTAATATGTTATTCTCGTCAAGAAGGCAGCAAAGTACTTTTGCAGAAAAAAAGGGAAGAGTCCGGATAAAGGAATATTATGCCTGAAAAAAACGGCACAACTATAAGATCTAATCGTTTTGGCGCCTTTGAAGGCGTATTTACCCCTACCTTATTGAGTATCTTAGGGGTGATTATGTATCTTCGTTTGGGCTGGGTTGTGGGGGAGGTTGGCCTTAAGAATGCGCTGGTCATCGTGATTGCCGCTAATCTTATCACCCTTTTTACGGGCCTGGCGGCAGCAAGCATTACTACGAATATCAGAGTTGGAACCGGTGGCGCCTACTCCATGATTTCTAAATCTTTGGGGTATGAGGTAGGGGGAGCTATCGGCATACCTTTATATCTATCGCAGGCTATTTCTGTCGCATTCTATATAACCGGTTTTACTGAATGTTGGGTTTCGGTTTTTCCGCAGCATAATTTATTATTTGTTTCCGTAATAACCTGGGTAGCGCTTTTAATGATTTCTTACTCTAGCACAAAATTAGCTTTTAGACTGCAATATGTGATCATGGCAATTATTGCTCTTTCAATTATATCGGCATTCTTAGGCAAAGCCAGGATAGAACAAGCTGTATTTGCATGGCATGGCGTAGGTGAGGTGCCCTTTTGGCGAGTTTTTGCTATTTACTTTCCGGCTGTCACCGGTATCTTAGCCGGGATCAGTATGTCAGGAGAATTGAAAAATCCCGAGCGCGACATCCCGGTAGGCACGCTCTCAGCGATAGTAATAGGTTTCTTAGTGTACTTATCAATGACATTTTGGTATGCCCGCGTTGCTTCGCCGCAGGAATTAGTCGCTAATAGGTCGATAATCATTGATATTTCGCGATGGCGCTTTCTGGTTATAGCAGGTATTATGGGCGCGACTCTTTCTTCGGCATTAAGCATGTTAGTCGCATCTCCCCGGACGCTTCTTGCCTTATCAAAACACAGGATCATCCCTTTCTCGCATTCATTCTCGCACATAAATATAAAAGGTGAGCCTACGACAGCGATCCTCTTGACTGCTTTGATCTCGCTCATAACACTTACCCTGGGTACATTGGATGCAGTAGCGGGAGTTCTCACAATGGTTTTTCTGGTGACCTACGGGATGCTTAACATCTCTGTCTTTATCGAGAAAAGCATAGGGATAGTCAGTTTCAGGCCCGCATTTCGTATCCCGTTGATATTTTCTTTCTTGGGGGGAGTCGGATGTTTTTGGGCGATGTTCCTCATAAATCCATTATTCGGCATAATCTCGATTGTCATTATTTGCGGTATTTATTTCTTACTTTTGAGAAAAGAAATCGAGCGTAACTGGCCGGATGTGCGAAAGGGTTTATTTATTTTTATTGCCGAGCAGGCGGTTAAGATCGCATCCAAATTGCCCTATCATCCAAAGATCTGGAAGCCAAATCTTGTTGTGCCTATTGTGCAACCTGTAAAATGGTTAGAAGTGACGGAGCTATTAAAAAGTATTGTCAGCCCAAGCGGGAGAATAGATATTTTTGCCGTTACAGAGCCAAGATCTGAAACTTCCCCTGAGGCTATTAGTGAGCAGGCGCATGACAAAGCAGAAACCGGGAGACTGATTGAAAAAGATATCAAAAATATATGCGATTCCTTGAGGGAGGAGAATATTTTTGTTTCTTCCCATATTATTGAATCTAAGGATATAATTTCTGCCTCAAAAATAGCCCTGCAAACCCTAAAGAGCGGCGCATTTCCTCCTAACATTCTCTTAATGCAGCTTGGGGCTACTGATGAAGAGGATATGCTTGTCAGGTCTTTAGTGGATTCCGTATCTCCGCAGGAGATGGGGATCATGCTTTTTGACCTTCAGCCGCAAACAGGTCTTGGCAGTATGAAAACAATCAATCTCTGGATACGCCAAGGCAGCCCGAATAGGGACCTCGCTATACTTACTGCCTTAAATCTACAGAGAAATTGTGACGCGACTATAAGGCTTGTTCAGGCTGTTGAAGATGAAGAAGCAAGGCTAAGATTACAAGAATATTTAGAGCATCTTAAGAAGATCACAAGAATGCCGGGAGAAACCGAAATAGTGGTTTTAGTCGGCAAATTTGATGAGATAGTTAAAAAGTCTCCTTCCGCCGATCTTAATATTTTCGGTATGTCTGAAGAAATGAATTTTACTCATAAGCGCCAGATCGCCACCTCTATTGATACGAGCGTTCTATTTTTGCGGGATTCACAGCAAGAGAGCGCCATTGTTTAAAACAGCTTGAGAAAAATAAATGATTAGTGGAAGAATAGTTAAAAAGAAAGGTGAAATCTCTTATTATGCTTAATCTATCCAAGAAGAAGAATAGGTTTAGGATGATTGTGCCTGCTTATCCGGCATTTAATATTTACTCTCGTGTTTCAAATGAGACTACAGCTTTGGGGCCGTTATGTGTAGCAAGCGTGGTAAACAAGATCAAAAATTGGGACGCAGAAGTTATCGATGAGAATAATTTTCGTTTGTATGGCCCTAGAAATGATTTAGGCCAACCCGACCATGAATTCTTGCAGAAATTAAGGCCAGCGGATGTCGTTGGGCTATATGGCGGTCTGACAAGCACTATCCCAAGGCTTTATGAAGTCGCCCGTTTTTATAAAAAGAAAGGGGCGATAACAATTGCCGGGGGGCAGCACTTTGTAGCAGAGACAATATTAGAAGCATTCGATTCTTGCGTTGATTATATTGTTTTGGGCGAAGGGGAGGAAACTATCAGAGAGCTTCTTGTCGCCTTGGAAGACAAGCAGGATATTAATAAAGTCAATGGTATCGCATATCGTAGTAATGGCAAAGTTATTTATACTCAACCAAGAGACCCGATAACTGATTTTGATAAGCTCCCCTTGCCGGATTTTGCCTTAGTGCGCCACGCAAAGATCAAAGTATATCCTGTTGAGCGTATAAGGGGTTGCGGCATGGATTGTGAATTTTGCACTGTAAAGGGTAAGCCTCGGTTTGCTTCTCCAGAACGCTTACTTGAAAGTATCAGTAAACTTGTAGAAACAAAAGAAGCCAGGCATTTTTTTGTTGTGGATGACCTTTTTGGGCAACAGCGGAATGAAACCATACGTTTTTGTCAAATGCTTAAAGAGTATAAAGAAAGGACTAGGAGGCTTGATCTATTTGTTCAGATAAGATTGGATAAGGCTAGTGATTCGGAGCTGCTTTCTGCTATGCGCCAGGCAGGCATAAACACAGTGGCTATAGGTTTTGAATCTCCGATTAAAGAAGAATTAGAAGCTATGAATAAGCGCGTTAAGCCTGAAGATATGATATCTCTTGCCAGGATATTCCATAAATTTGGTTTTTTAGTGCATGGTATGTTTATCTTTGGTTATCCTTTAAAAGGAGAGGGAAAGTTTATAATGCCGTTAGCGGAGAGAATAAAGCGTTTTAAGAAATTTATCAGCAAGGCTAAGATCGACACCATACAGGTTTTGATCGCCGGTCCTTTGCCGGGGACTGAATTAAGGCAGAGGCTTAAGGAGCAAGGACGTGTTTATCTTGTTCAGGATATAGGTTGGCAATATTATGATGGTAATTTTCCGCTTTTTGAACCGGACGAGCCCTTGACCGCGCAAGAATTGCAGTTAGCCAGCAGGAAAATAATGGGCAATTTTTATAATATTAGGCATATGTTTAAAATATTTTTAAACATATTGTCTTTTCCCGGTTTAATTTTCTTTATGCACAATATCAGTTCAGGATGGAGAAAGTGGTATAGGCCTTGGCGCAATAGCTTAGCTCGTTTTGGCGGCTGGATAATAATTAAGAGATGGACTAAGGAATTCAAAAAAAGTGCTTTTCCCGAGAAATTAAAGAAAGCTCAAGATTATTTAAAGAATATTAAAGATGAATAAAAAATTTTCATTAAGACTTATGGTTGAACGCTGGCACGCAATTTACAAGCCGATCGCACAATTTTTAGCAGGGCTAAATGGTTGCGATATCTGATTGATTTAATAGGAGTTATGAATTTTGAACATACGGTTACCGAATGTAAGTGAAGGGTGAGGCAAAATGAAGCAATGGTACGAAGCATTATTTGAGAACTACGCTAAGAAATATGACAAGGAATGTTTTGTTCAAGGAACCACCGGCGAATGCGATTTTATAGAGCAGGAAATCAGTAGGGATAAATCCTTAAATATCATCGATATCGGTTGCGGTACCGGCCGCCATGCCATTGAATTGACGAAAAGAGGATACAGTGTGACCGGCGTTGATTTATCCGATGATCAGATTAAAAGGGCAAGGGAAAAGGCACAAGAGGCAGGTGTGACCATCGACTTCCAAACACAAGATGCCCGCAATCTTGCGTTTGACGGTGAATTTGATCTGGCAATTATGCTATGCGAAGGCGGGTTTTCTCTTATGGAAACAGATGAGATGAACTTTGAGATCCTCAAAAACGCAACAAAAGCGCTTAAAAGTAAAGGCAAGCTTATTTTCACCACATTAAACGGATTGTTCCCGCTGTTCCATTCTGTCAATGAATTCTATGAGTCGGCGCAGAAAGAAGGTCAGTCCCAGTGTAAGGAGTGCTCCTTTGATCTGATGACTTTCCGTGATCATAACACTGTTGTTATTAAGGACGATTCCGGCAATAAAAGGGAGCTTAAGTGTAACGAGCGTTATTACGTGCCCAGTGAGATAACGTGGCTTTTAAAGACGCTTGGATTTAATAAGATCGATATCTTTGGCGCAAAGCTTGGCGCGTATTCAAGAAACGACAAGCTGACCACTGAAGATTTTGAAATGCTTGTTATTGCAGAAAAATAACCATTGATATCAAGATGAGCGAAATTAAAGTATTATTTGAAAATAATAAAAAATGGTCTCTTAGGATGAAGAGAAATGACCCGCTTTATTTTCAAAAATTATCCCTCCTACAAGAACCGCAATTTCTCTGGATTGGCTGTTCAGATAGCCGAGTTCCTGCAAATGAAATTATCGGATTGTTTCCGGGAGAGCTTTTTGTGCATCGCAATATAGCTAATATTGTTTATGCCAATGATATTAATTGTCTTTCTGTGTTGCAATATGCAGTAGAGGTACTTAAGGTAAAACATGTTATTGTATGCGGGCATTATAATTGTGGCGGGGTAAAGGCAGTGGTTGAATCGCGCAAGCTCGGCAGGGCAGATGCGTGGCTTAAGAGCATTCGGGATATCATGATTCAAAATGCGCCTGAACTAAAACAGTTGAGAAAAAAAATGGATAAAATTGACCGTTTGTGCGAACTAAATGCGATACAACAAGCCCAAAATGTTTGTCAGACAAAATTTGTTCAACGTGCATGGAAAGCGAAAAAAACTTTAAGTATTCATGCATGGATTTATAATTTGCGCGACGGGCTTATTAAAGAGTTGTACGTATATTCGGGCAACCATAATTCCATGAAGAATATGTTGATTTAATTAAGCTATGGTTAACCAAAAAGCTGTGAATAAAAAAGTTTTTATTCAAACCTTCGGATGTCAAATGAACGTCCGGGATTCGGAGGTTATTGGCGGCATTTTGAATAGGGCCGGTTATACGCTTACCGAAGATGAGGAAAAGGCGGATGCGGTGATATTCAATACCTGCTCAGTGCGTCAGCATGCCGAGGAAAAGGTCTGGAGCGAGATAGGCAGGATTGCAAAGAGGGGAAAACATAGGGACAGTCCCCTATTTTGCCATGGAATAGCACGTTCGGGGACAGTCCCTATAATCGGCGTGGTCGGCTGTATGGCTAATAACTACCGCGAGGCGATCTTTGAAAAGGAGCCGAAGGTAGATTTTGTGGTAGGGACAGCTGATATAGCTAAAATCCCCGGGATCCTGAAAGAAATCGAGAAACACAAAGGGAGCATGCTTGAGAAGAAGATCTTTGAAACGGATGCGGATTTCCGTGAAGATGAGATTTATCACACCGGATTCCATTTGGATAAGGAGCACGCGTTCGTAGTGATCTCTGAAGGATGCGAGAATTATTGCTCTTATTGCGTGGTGCCTTATGTGCGCGGAAAACTGCGTTCTCGAGGCCCCGAAGACATATTGGAAGAGATCAAAGGCGATATCGCTGCCGGAATATCCAAAATTACGCTTTTGGGGCAGAATGTGAACGCGTATCGCTGGCTTGATCAAAATAGGGACAGTCCCCTATCTTGCCATGGAATAGCGCGTTCGGGGACAGTCCCTATGTCCTCTGAAGTTAACTTCCCTTGTTTATTAAAGATGGTAAATAAGGTAAAAGGGCTTAAGGAGTTTAGCTTTGTGACTTCTCATCCGAAAGATACCTCGATCGAATTATTTAAGGCGATAGCAGAACTGGACAAGCTAAAGAAATACCTGCATCTACCGATCCAGTCCGGTTCAGATAAGATCCTAAAAGCAATGAACCGCGGCTATACGCGGGAATTTTATTTGAATTTAGTGGATAATTACCGTAAGATTGTAAAAGGTGGAGCCATTACCACTGATATAATCGTAGGTTTTCCCGGAGAAACTGAAAAAGATTTTCAGGATACTTATGAGTTGGTGAAAAAGGTTCAGTTTAACGCGGCATATATTTTTAAATATTCAGTCCGCCCGCATACCGTGGCCCTTAACTTAGTAGATGATATGCCGAAAGAAGAGAAAGAAAGAAGGCACGCGTTGATATTGGAACTTCAAAAAAAGATTTCAAAGAGCAAAAAATGTTAAATCACAAGCCTGCCATAAGGTTTTGGTTATTTTGTGGTTTGTTTATTGTGATTTCTAGGGCTTATGCATTAGACGGCGATGCTATTGAGGTTTATTTTCTGCGTGGCGATTATAAGCTGGTAATAGCGCAGGAAGAGCAGGTTTTGGCAGCCGCAAGAAAAGATTCACAGTTTTATGAGCACTATTATCTTGTGGGCCTAAGTTATATGAAAGAGGGGGATCTATCCAGGGCCCGTGGAATTTTTGAGGTTATTTTACATGATGCTAAAGATAGCAAGCTTAAAGAAGAAGCCAAGATCAGCCTCGGAGACTCGTATCTTGCGGTAAAAGAATTGGATAAGGCGCAAGATATCTATAGAGAGATATTAAAAAGTGACCCAGATTCAAAATATAAAGACTTGATTGCTGGGCGCTTGAGCGGGGCTAGTGTTAAGCTAAAAGACTCTAGCGTTGCCCCTGAATCTTCCAGTACTTCTTATTATTCGGTCCAGGTGGGAGCTTTTAATAACGCGGATAATGCCGAAACCTTATTGCAAAAGTTGCGCGCTAAGGATTATTCCGCTTATATTGATAATTCTGTTTTGGAAGGAAAAACCGTCTATCGTGTCAGGGTAGGAAGATTCAGCCAGCGTAACGATGCCTTAAGTCTAGAAAGCAAACTTTCCCGTGAAGGTTTCTCCACAAAGATTTGCCCTTAATCCATGTCACAAGAAAAAAATTCAATAGTTTTTATAGTAGGGCCGACAGCTGTGGGTAAAAGCGAAGTCGCAGCGCTTCTCGCTAAGAAAATAAACGCTGAGATCATCTCCTGCGATTCAATGCAGATCTATAAGGGGATGGACATCATCACTTCAAAGCCTTCGCCCGCGTTAATAAAGCAAGTGCCGCATCATTTAATCGGAATAGTTGCTCCGACATCCCGCTATGATGTTTCTAAATACCGCAAAGACGCGCTTAAAAAAATAAATGAGCTCGTAAAACAGGGAAAAACGCCGTTATTCGTCGGCGGGACCGGGCTTTATATGACGATCCTGTTGGATGGGATATTCCAGGCTAAGGCAGAGGATAAAGTATTGCGTAGCAGGCTTTATCAACTAGCTAAGCAAAGAGGCGGTTTGTATTTGTATAAGCAACTGGCAAAAGTCGATCCAATTGCCGCGAAAAAGATACATCCCAATGATACCAAGCGCATTATTCGGGCGATAGAAGTCTATAAAATAACGGGAAAGCCGATTTCCCAATTGCAGACTCAGAGAAAAGGTTTGACGGATGATTATGATATCAGGATTTTTTGCCTTCATATGGAGCGGGAAGCACTTTATAAAAGAATTGATGCGCGCGTAGAGAGGATGTTTAAGCAAGGTGTGGTAAAAGAGGCCAGTAAATTATTGAAATTACGTTTAAGTAAGACTGCTAAATTTGCTATTGGCCTGCGTGAATTAAAAGGATATTTTTGGGGAGCCTATGATTTAGAAGAGGCGAAAGAGATGATGAAGCAGAATACGCGTCAATACGCCAAGAGGCAGTTGACCTGGTTTCGTAAGGATAAAAGGATCCAATGGATCGAGGTTAGGGGGAATGAGAAATCTGTTACCCTGGCCAATAGAATATTTAAGTTATTAAAAAAGGGACAGTCCCCTTTAATTACAGGTAAACTGAAGACGGGGACAGTCCCTGTTATTTAGAGTTCCAGGAGAGCAAGCATGGAGAAGGCTTTACTAGTGACAATAAAATTCAAGCACGAGAAGAGCAATTGGACTCTTGAAGATGTGGCAGAGGAGATGGAGCTCTTGGTTGATACTGCCGGAGCAAAAGTGCTTGATAATATAATCACTATTTGCGAAAAGCCTACTGCGAACCTTCTTATCGGAAGCGGTAAAGTCGAGGAGCTTAAGGTTTTATGCGATGAGCTTGAGGCTGATACTGTGATATTCAGCCGGGATCTTTCCGGGACCCAGCAGAGAAACCTTGAAGATATCATCGGGAAAAAGACTATTGACCGCACGCAGCTCATTCTTGATATCTTTGCCCATCATGCCAGAAGCCCGGAAGGGAAAATGCAGGTTGAGCTTGCCCAGCTGCAGTATTTGTTCCCTCGCTTGATAGGTAAGGGGATCATTTTATCGCGTTTAGGAGGAGGCATCGGCACCAGCGGCCCGGGTGAGCAAAAACTTGAGGTTGATCGCCGTAGGATAAGAAAAATAATCGACAATTTAAAAGACAACCTGAAACAGGTGAGCCTGCATAGAAAGACTATGCGGAAAAGGCGCAAGGATAATGCGATTCCAACAGTTGCTGTTGTTGGTTACACAAGTGCGGGTAAATCCACTCTCATAAATACACTGACTGATTCCGGGCAGGTAGTCTCAAGTGGGCTTTTCACCACTTTGGACCCTTTGTCAAAAAGCCTGCAGTTAGCTAATGGCGAAAATATCGTGATCTCCGATACGGTAGGTTTTTTAAATGACCTGCCGCATCATTTGATCGAGGCTTTCAAGGCAACGCTGGAAGAGGTGGTAGAGTCGGATTTACTGATCCATGTTTTGGATGTCAATCACCCGCGGGTTTATGAACACAGCAAGGCAGTATTCGAAGTGCTAAAAGAGTTGGGCGCAGACGAAAAACCTATAATCACAGCCCTGAATAAAATCGACCTTTTAGATGACAAGATGTGGCTTGAGAGATTAAAATCCGATTTTGTCAATCCTGTAGCAATATCAGCAAAACTAAAAACTAATATAGATGCTTTACAAGAAAAGATACAGAAGAACTTTGCCGATCGGATGATTAAGGTTGAATTATTGATCCCTCACTCGCGCATGGATTTGATTGATTTGTTTTACCGCGAAGGCAAGGTAGAAGAGGTGAGTTACCTACAAAAAGGCATAAAAGTCAAAGCCATCCTACCTAAAATTACCTATCATAAGGTATTGCATATTAAAGGGATAGAGAAGGTCTGTTAGATTATCTAATTTATTTTATTAAATTAACTTGACAAAATAATTGTCAAATGTTATACTTATCGTGGAAGAAGAAACCGAAAAAGAGAGAGGCCAAAATGCCTTTATTTGATATCTACATCAGTCCTGATGAGCCGGTTTATGTGATCAGCGTAGTGAGTAAACTAGTTGAGTTGCCGGTTTGGACTTTGCGTCAGCTGGACAAGGCTGGGATAGTCTGCCCGAAAAGAATAGGCAAGAAGAGCAGGTTATATTCTTTAAAAGATGTCAAGAAATTGGAATACATACATTATTTAATGGAAGACAGGCATGTGAATATTCATGGGATCAGGATTATTATTGAGAAAGAGGAAATAGAATGACGAAGTCCTTTGTTCGCTACGCTCACAAAGGATTATGCCTAACGTAAGTCAGGGCATATTTTTTTACTCTATTGTTAGCACTCTTGATTGATAAGTGCTAATGGGAGGCAAATATGAAATTAGATAAACTAACAGTAAAACTACAGGAAGCTTTGCAAGAGGCAATCAACTTTGCCGCAGAGCCAGGGCATCAACAGGTGGAACCGGAGCATTTGATCTATACTTTGGTCAGACAGGAAGATAGTATAGTCGCCGCTTGCCTTGATAAATTAGGTGTTCCAACATTTTCTATTATTAAGGTAATAGAAGAAGGGTTGAAGAAGCAGCCGTCAATCAGCGGAGGCAATACCCAGGTGTATTTTTCTCCTCGGATGAACAGGTTGTTTGCTAACGCGGCTAAGGAAGCACAGGCGTTAAAGGATGAGTTTATTTCCGGAGAGCATATTCTTCTTGCTATTATTTCTGATAATGAATCCGTGGTTACTAAGGAGCTAAAAAAGTCTGGCATTGATAAGGAACGCATTTTATCCGCGCTTTCAGAGATACGCGGCAGTCACAGGGTGACCGATGAAAATCCAGAGGATAAGTTTAATGCCCTGCAAAAATACGGATTGGACATAACCGATCAGGCGGAAAAAATGAAACTTGATCCGGTTATCGGCCGCGACAAAGAGATCAGGCGACTTATGCAGGTCTTATCCCGTCGCACAAAAAACAATCCTGTTTTGATCGGAGATGCGGGCGTAGGAAAAACCGCGATTGTCGAGGGTTTGGCGCAGCGCATAGTCTCTAATGATGTACCCGAAGGGCTAAAGGGAAAGAGGATCGTCGCGCTGGATATGGGCGCTCTTGTCGCAGGGACAAAATTCCGCGGTGAGTTTGAGAACAGGCTCAAGGCAGTGCTTAAGGAGATCCAAAACAAAAACGGCAGGATAATCCTTTTTATCGATGAGCTGCATACGATTGTAGGGGCGGGTGCTGCTGAAGGGGCGATCGATGCCTCTAATATGCTTAAGCCTATGCTTGCCCGCGGGCAATTGCGTTGTATCGGAGCGACTACTTTGGACGAGTATCGTAAATACATCGAGAAAGACAGCGCGCTGGAGAGAAGATTTCAGACGGTATTTGTGGATGAGCCAAGCGTAGAAGATACCATTGCGATTTTGCGCGGCTTAAAGGAAAAATACGAGATCCACCATGGCGTGCGTATAAAGGATTCGGCATTGATAGCGGCCGCGACTTTATCTAACCGCTATATCACTGACCGCCATCTTCCTGATAAGGCTGTAGACTTAGTTGATGAGGCAGCCAGCCGCTTGAGGATCGAGATCGACAGCATGCCTCATGAGGTGGACGCGGTGCAAAGAAAGATCATGCAGTTAGAAATCGAAAAACAGGCGTTGAAAAAAGAAAAAGATAAGCCTTCTGCCGAGCGTTTAAAGAAGCTGGATGATGAGCTTGACAGACTCAAGAAAGAACTTGGTGTAAAAAAAGGGCAGTGGGAAAAAGAAAAAGCTAGTATTGTCAAGATCCAGGAGCTTAAGGAAAAAATCGAGCAGCTTAAGAATGAGGCTACTGCTGCGGAAAAAGTGGGGGACCTGGATAAAGTCGCAGAGATCAAATACGGAAAATTAATCGAGGTGGAAAAAGAACTAAAGAAGGATAACGAAGGCCTGATGAGGTTGCAAAAAGATTCCGGGATGCTCAGGCAGGAAGTAGGGGATGAGGATGTCGCGGAGGTAGTTAGCGAGTGGACAGGTATTCCTCTGACCAAGTTAATGGAGGCTGATACCGAGAAGCTGCTAAAGATGGAGGATCGATTAAAGGCTAAGGTCATTGGCCAGGATCAGGCTATTGAGGTTATCTCCGGTTGTGTCAGGCGCTCACGTTCTGGACTTGGTGATGAGAAAAGGCCGATGGGTTCATTTATATTCCTGGGCCCGACCGGAGTGGGCAAAACTAAGCTTGCTAAGGCCTTGGCATGGTTTTTGTTTGATGATGAAGAAGCGGTTACGCGTATTGATATGTCTGAATATATGGAGAGGTTCAGCGTCTCCCGCTTGATCGGAGCGCCTCCGGGTTATGTGGGGTATGAAGAGGGGGGCCAGCTTACGGAAAAAGTCAGGCGCAGGCCGTATTCAGTGATTTTGTTGGATGAGATTGAAAAGGCGCACCCCGATGTCTTTAATGTGCTATTACAGATCCTGGATGAGGGGCGTTTGACTGATGGCCAGGGGCGCACAGTCAATTTCAAGAATACTGTGATTATTATGACCTCTAACATCGGCCAGGAGATTATCCAAAAGCAGGGATCCTTGGGTTTTCGAGGCAGTAAAGAGACTGCGGAGTATAAAGATATGAAGGAAAAGCTGCTTGATGAAGTGCGCAGGACCTTTAGGCCGGAGTTTTTAAACCGTATTGACGATATCGTGATCTTTAACTCTCTTTCTAAGGAGGATATCTTAAAGATTGTGGACATCGAGCTAGAGCCGGTTGTAAGAAAGCTGGCGCAGCAGGGCATTACTCTGGAGGTGACTAAGAAGGCAAGGGAGTATTTGGTAGAAAAAGGCTTTGATCCTCATTTTGGGGCCAGGCCGTTAAAGCGCACGATCCAGAGATCTATTCAGGATTCGCTTGCATTAAGGCTTCTTGAGGGCGGGTTAAAAGAGGGAAGCAAGGTAACCGTAGATATGGATAAGGATAAGTTGATATTTAAATAAGTATATATTTGACAACCCTCGATTTTGTGTTAAAATTACCCTTTAGCATTCTCCGGCCGAGAGTGCTAAACGAGCCATTGCAAGAGGCAAAGGGATAACGGAGTTTCCTATGGTCCGAACAGTAGATTACGAGTCCAGGTCAAAGGCAGTCTTAACCGCGACAATTAACAAGTATATCAAGGATGCGGAGCCTGTTGCCTCAGAGGATTTGGCAAAGGAATTTGGCTTGAGTTCAGCCACAATCCGCAACATTTTCTCAAAACTTGAGGAGGCAGGCTACATAACCCATCCTTATACTTCAGGCGGGAGGATTCCGACTGTCAAAGGGTATCGCTATTACGTGGATTTTCTTCTTTCGCAGATGGAGTTACTGGATGATGAAAAGACCCGCGTTGTGAAGGAATATAAACGGGAAATGAAGCGGCTTGAAGACGCCTTAGAAAAGACCTCTGAAGTCATTACCGCGATCACGCAATACGCCGGCATAGTCTCATTCCTGGAGTGGGAAGATAGATTGTTCTATAAAGGAATGAGCAGGATTTTAGAGCAGCCCGAGTTTCAGGATATAGAGAAGATGCGCCTGGTCATCAACATGGTAGAAGAGAAGCAGAACCTTTTAAATATAATCAACCGCGATGCAAATGAAAAGGTAAAGATCTATATCGGGGGAGAGCTGGAGTGCCCGCAGATACAAAATTGCTCTTTAGTGGTCTCAAGTTATCGGGTGAAAAATAAACTTTCCGGGAGGCTTGCGGTGTTGGGGCCGATGAGAATGGAGTATAACCATATAATACCTTCGCTTGAGTATATATCCGGTGTTTTAACGCAAGTCTTGGAAGATATCTAATGGAAGAAGAGAATATGAGCCATAAGGAGAACAAAAAGAGCCATGAGGAAAATAAGGAGCCAGAGAAGTCAGTGACTCTGCCTGAAAGTGAATATCTGGCGTTAAAGCAGGATGCAGAGAAGGCTAGCGAGTTTGCTGATAAGATCATGCGCCTGCAGGCTGATTTTGAGAATTCGCGTAAGCGCCTGGAGAGGGAGAAGCAAGAGTTTATAAAGTTTGCTAATGAAGGTGTAATTTTAGAGCTTTTAAATATTTTAGATGACCTTGAGCGTGCTGTCGGGCTGGCTGAATCAAAGCAGGAGGATCTACCGGCTTTTTTAAAGGGTGTTGAAATGATTATGGCGCATTTGTATGAGATGTTAAAGGTGCATGGAGTTAAGCCGATCGAGGCGCAGGGAAAGATCTTTGACCCGAATTTTCATGAGGCGCTTATGCAGGTAGAAAACAAGGATTTAGCGGACCATACAGTGGTTGAGGAGATGCAAAAAGGTTATTTGATGAATGACAGGGTCCTTCGGACCTCAAAAGTAAAGGTTTCGAAAAAGAATTGATAAATTACATGGAGGTGGGATATGGCAAAAGTCATTGGAATTGATTTGGGAACTTCAAATTCAGCAGCAGCAGTTATGGAGGGTGGAAGGCCTGTGATTATTCCTTCGGCAGAAGGAGCGGGTGTGGCTTCAGGAAAGGCGTTTCCTTCTTATGTAGCTTTTACTAAAGACGGGCAGAAGCTAGTTGGTGAGCCTGCGCGTCGTCAGGCTGCGATCAATCCTGAAGGAACGGTGCAAGCGGCTAAGCGTAAGATGGGCCAGGATTATCATTTTAAAGTTTACGGCAAAGATTACACCCCGCAGCAGATCTCTGCATTTATCTTGCAGAAGATTAAGCAGGATGCGGAAGCGTATCTTGGTGATAAAGTAGAGGAAGTAGTTATTACTTGTCCTGCGTATTTCGATGATAACCAAAGAACAGCGACTAAAGATGCAGGTGAGATAGCCGGCTTAAAAGTGCTTCGTATAATTAACGAACCTACAGCTGCATGCCTTGCTTATGGTTTAGAGAAATCGCAAAAAGAACAGAAGATCATGGTTTTTGATTTAGGCGGCGGAACGCTTGATGTTACCATTATGGAAATGGCGCAGGGTGTATTTGAAGTCAAATCTACTTCAGGCGACACCCAGCTTGGCGGCACAGATATGGATAAGGCGCTGCTTGAATATATTGCCGGGCAATTTAAGCGCGAAAGCGGAATCGACTTGTTAAATGATAAGATGGCGATGCAGAGATTGCGTGAGGCAGCGGAAAAGGCAAAGATAGAGTTATCTTCTACTGTGTCTACTGACATCAACCTTCCTTTTATTACTGCTGATGCTTCCGGTCCAAAGCATATGACAATGAATATTACCCGGGCAAAATTAGAGGATTTAGTTGGCCCGATCATTGATCGTTGCCGTCATCCTATGGAGCAGGCGCTTAGCGACGCTAAGCTTACTCCTAAGGAAGTCGATAGGATCATTATGGTCGGCGGCCCGACTCGTATGCCTATAGTTCAAAAATTTGTTGAGGATTATGTGGGCAAGAAGATCGAGCGTGGAGTAGATCCTATGGAATGTGTTGCTTTAGGAGCTGCTGTTCAGGCGGCAATTATTAAGGGTGATATGAAGGATGTACTTTTGCTGGATGTTACTCCGTTGTCTTTAGGTATCGAGACTTTGGGTGGAGTGAGCACAAAACTTATCGAGAGAAATACTACGATCCCTACTAGGAAATCGCAGATTTTCTCAACTGCAGCTGACAGCCAGACTGCTGTGACTATCCGTGTTTTGCAAGGTGAGCGTCCGATGGCAGATGATAATGTTGAGCTTGGAAGATTTGATTTGGTTGGCATTCCTCCGGCTCCGCGCGGCGTGCCTCAGATTGAGGTCGCTTTTGATATCGATGCAAACGGTATCGTGCATGTCTCCGCAAAGGATTTAGGTACAGGCAAAGAGCAGTCAGTGCGTATTTCAGCTCCTAAGAAACTTTCTAAGGAAGAGATCGAGAAGATGGTTAAAGATGCTGAGAAGTTTGCGGCTGATGATGCAAAGAAAAAAGAATTGATTGAGACGATCAATCAGGCTGATAACTTGGCTTATGCCACGGAGAAGTCACTTAAGGATTATGGCGACAAAGTCAGCCAGACCGAGCGCGCCGACATTGAGGCAAAGCTCAATGATTTAAGGGCTGCGATCAAAGATAAGAATGAAGATAGAATCAAAAAAGGCATGGAAGACCTGACTAAGGCTTCACATAAACTGGCCGAGGAAGTTTACAAGCAGGCTGCCGCCAAACAACAGCAGGGCCAGGCAGGAGCGGCTAAAGGTCCTGAAGCGACCAGCGAAGAGCCTAAGCAGGAAAAGGGTCCGGAAAAAGGAAAAGACGAGGAAATAATAGACGCGGAGTTTAAGGAAGAGGATGATAAGAAATAAAAAATATGTCTACCAAACGCGATTACTACGAAATCCTGGGTGTTAAGAAAAGTGCTAGCCTCGATGAGATAAAAAAGGCTTATCGAGAATTAGCTTTACAGCATCACCCTGACCGCGTTCCTCATGAGCAGAAAAAGGAAGCCGAGGAGAAGTTCAAGGAGATCTCTGAAGCTTACGCGGTTTTATCGGATGCTCAAAAACGTGCACTCTACGATCAATACGGCCACGCCGGGATAGACCAGCGTTATGCCCAGGAAGATATCTTTAAGGGAGCGGATTTTAGCAGCATATTCCAGGATCTGGGTGATTTTGGTTTAGGCGGCGGAGTCTTTGACGAGATATTTAGCGATCTTGGATTTGATTTCTTTGGCGGTAGAGGTGGAAGCCGTGGAGGCAGAACCCGCCGCGGAAGGGATCTTGAGATAGCTGTTAATATAAGTTTAGAAGAGGCTGCTGCAGGGATAGAAAAAACTATTACCGTCCCACGCTATGAAAACTGTCAGACTTGCGGTGGCAGTGGAGCAAAGCCGGGGTCTAAAAAGATCACTTGTCCTCAATGTAAAGGAGCGGGCAAGGTAATTGCTTCTAACGGATTCTTTCAGATCGCGCAGACTTGTCCGCGCTGCCGCGGAGAAGGCTCTATGATACAGACTCCCTGTAATGATTGTCAGGGGCAGGGTAGGACTAAGATCACCCGTAAGATAAAAGTAAAGATACCTGCTGGTGTTGATAGCGGATCACATCTTAGG
Source organism: Candidatus Omnitrophota bacterium (assembly GCA_018822885.1). Lineage (GTDB taxonomy): Bacteria > Omnitrophota > Gorgyraeia > Gygaellales > Profunditerraquicolaceae > JAHJJA01. The sequence continues at coordinate 4,486 of JAHJJA010000068.1, read as the reverse complement.
GTGCGCGGTGAAGGAGAAGCAGGTACTGCGGGCCATGGAGATTTGTATGTCATTATTGAGGTAAGGCCTCACGCTGTGTTTCAGAGGCACAATAATGATCTTTTAACTGAGATAAATATTAGTTTGTCTAAGGCTGTCTTGGGCGCAGAAGTAGAGGTGCCGACTTTAGACGGTAAGGTTGAGATGAAGATTCCTGCCGGGACTCAGAGCGGCAAGGTTTTTCGCCTAAGAGAAAAAGGTATCCCTGATATACATTCGCATACTCCCGGTGATGAGTTGGTGAGGGTTAATGTAGAGATCCCAACCCGCTTGACAAGTGAACAACGTAAACTTATGGAGGAGTTTGCCCGCTTAAGCGCAGAGGGTTTGAGTCAGGATAGTTTTACGGATAAGATCAAGAAAGCGTTTAAATAAAGTTACGAGGGAGTCAGTATGCCGACTTATGATTACGAATGCCTGCACTGCGGGTATAAGTTTGAAGCGTTTCATAGCATGAGCGCTAAATCTATAGAAAAGTGTCCGAAGTGCCATAAAAAGGTCAAACGTCTTATCGGCAGCGGAGCGGGGTTGATCTTTAAAGGCTCCGGTTTTTATGCCACAGATTACAAGAATAAATCTAAAGGCGGCACTCCAAAACCTCAAGGTCCTGCCTGTCCAAAGGCAGACCAGGGTTGCGGCAGTTGTCCCCATAATGGATAAAAGAAAAATAGTTATTTATTGGCTGCCGGTTTTATTTTGCATGGTCTTTATTTTTTTTGTTTCATCAATGCCGGCCAAAAAAATTCCGCCGCTTTTTATTAACCAGGATATAGCGTATCATTCTTTGATGTATCTTTTGTTGGCATTTTTATTCGGCCGCGCGCTAAGAAATTCCTTCTTGAATATAACTTTATTAAAAGTTATAATCTTTACAACTTTGTTCGGCCTGTTTTACGGGGCTACGGATGAATTTCATCAGTTGTTTGTGCCCGGCAGGAGCTGTTCAGGATTCGATTTATTGATTGACACCGCAGGTAGTTTTATCGGGAGCCTTTTATGCAGATGACAGAAATAAAGCCTTTTAAGGCGGTAATTTTTAATCAGGAAAAGATCAAGGATCTATCTAAGGTTGTTTGCCCCCCATATGACGTGATCTCCGCGCAAAAACAGGAGTATTACCACGCAATCGAGCCCTATAATTTTATTCACATTCTTTTGGGTAAGGATATCCCTGGAGAGGATAAATATCAGCGCGCGGGAAAATATTTTAAAGACTGGTTAAAGGCAAAGGTATTTACGCAGGATAGTGCCCCTGCGATTTATTTTTACACCCAGCAGTATAAGGTTAAGGGCGAGACCAAGACGCGCCTTGGTTTTATCTCGCTTTTACACCTAGATGATAAGAATCCCAATGTTTTTAAGCATGAACATACGCGTCTTGAGGCAAAAGAGGACCGGTTTTGTTTGATCAAGGAGGTAAAAGCAAATTTAAGCCCGATATTTTCCGTGTTTCAGGACAAAAAGCGCATTATTCAGCGCGTTTACCAACAGCATGTCCAGCAGATGATCCCTTTTATTGACGTAACCGATGACGAAGGTACAAATCATAAATTATGGAGATTAGATTCTCCTGATGTGGTGAAATTTATGGAAGAGGGGATGAGCCAGGAGAATATCTTTATAGCTGACGGGCATCATCGTTATGAAGTGGCCTGCGCTTACCGCGACCTTATGAAGCAAAATCTGGGCTCTATCACCGGCAAAGAAGATTTTAATTATATACTTTCGTATTTTACGAACACCGACCCGCGTGGATTATCGATATTCCCAATTCACAGGCTGGTCAAGTTAAGCTCGGGATTTAATTTTGATTCTTTTGTGTCTGCGGTGAGCGAATATTTTGACGTGGAGGAAGCCAAGGATAGGATCCAGTTCTTTCAATACCTGGAGAAGGCCGGGCTCGCCGAACATGTCATCGGCGCGTATAAGGATAAGCGGTATTGGTTGTTACGTTTGAAGAATGTAAAGATCTTAGATAAGGAGATCAGCGATAAGTCTAAGGCGTACAGGATGCTTGATGTCTCTATTCTTAACCATTTGGTTTTTAAAAAAGTATTGAATCTGAACGTGGAGGACAAAAAGGACCTGACCTTTAGCCCGCACGCGGAAGAGTTTATGCAAAAAATAGATGAGGATGATTCATATATAGGTTTTTTCTTAAACCCGGTAAAGATGGAACAGATAATAGAGGTTGCTTTGGGGGGAGAGCGCATGCCGGCTAAATCAACCTACTTTTATCCGAAGGTTTTATCCGGGCTGGTGATCAACAAGCTTTCTTAAAGAAATGGCCCTATTCGGCAAACCAAAATATACAATAGTAAGGCTTAAGAAAAAAGAGATGCCTGACGGGCTCTGGACTAAATGCGAGGAGTGTTCGGAGACTCTTTATAATAAGACTCTTGATGAGAATCTGAGGGTTTGTCCGAAATGCAACTATCATTTTGTCCTTGGGGCCTGGGAGCGCATCAATATCCTTTTAGATAATGATAGTTTTGAGGAATTTGATAAGGATATGATCTCGGTGGATCCTTTGGATTTTAAAGGGCCCAAGACTTATAAGGAGAAACTGAATTCAGATCAAAACCTTACCGGTTTAAAGGACGCGGTTATTTCCGGAGAGGGCCGCTTATTAGAAAGAAAGGTGATCGTTGCGGTGACCGATTCCCGTTTTATTATGGGCTCAATGGGATCGGTAGTAGGGGAAAGGATCACGCGAGCAATAGAGAACGCGACAAAAAATAAACTACCGATGATAATTATCTCCGGTTCAGGAGGCGGCGCCAGGATGTACGAGGGTATGTATAGCCTTATGCAGATGGCCAAGACTTGCGCGGCGCTTAATTATCATAACAAGGCCGGACTGCCTTATATTTCGGTTTTAACCAATCCGACTATGGCAGGGGTCATGGCTTCTTTTGCCGGAGTGGCTGATGTAATCCTGGCCGAGCCAAAGGCGCTTATCGGTTTTACCGGCCCCCGAGTAATAGAGCAGACGATCAGGCAGAAACTGCCTCCGGGTTTTCAGCGTTCAGAATTTCTTTTAGAGCACGGCCTTATAGATATGATCGTGCATCGAAAGAATATGAAGGAGACTCTAAGCAAATTAATTGATTATCTAAGTTGATTTTTTAGAAAACATTGGTATAATAATCCACATTCGCAAACTGACAGCTAAAGATTTTTAGTTTGTAACGTTAAGATTGGAGCAAAGAAAATGGCGCAGGTAAGTCTTAGGAATGTTTCAAAGGTTTTTCCGGGAGGGGTCCGTTCGGTAGACAGGGTGAATCTCGGAGTTGAGAATAAAGAATTTATGGTCCTGGTCGGCCCGTCGGGTTGCGGAAAGTCCACGACCTTAAGAATGATCGCAGGCCTTGAAGAGATAAGTGAAGGCGATATCTTTATAGGCAATAAGAAGGTAAATGATGTCCCGGCAAAAGACCGCGATATAGCCATGGTCTTTCAGAATTACGCGCTTTATCCGCATATGACCGTATTTGAGAATATGTCTTTTGGGTTGCGCCTACGACATCTTCCAAAAAAGGAGATCAATCAGCGCGTGAGTGAAGCCGCGGAGATTCTCGGGATCAAGCGTCTGCTGCAGCGCAGGCCTAAAGAACTCTCCGGCGGGGAGCGCCAGCGCGTAGCTGTGGGAAGGGCTATTGTCAGAAAGCCGATGGTTTTTTTGTTTGATGAGCCCTTGAGCAACCTTGATGCGAAGATGCGCGTGCAGATGCGTACCGAGATCCACAAGCTGCATATCCGCCTCCAGACGACTATTATTTATGTCACTCACGATCAGATCGAAGCTATGACTATGGGCGACAGGATCGCAGTCATGAAAGACGGCGTGCTTCAGCAGTGCGCAGATCCGATTTTCGTTTATGATAAGCCTAAAAATAAATTTGTTGCTGGCTTTATCGGTTCTCCCCCTATGAATTTCATGAACGGCAAAATAACCAAGAAAGAGGGCAAGATCTATTTTGATGAGGGTAAGGTCCGGGTCAAGGTTGTTGAGGACATGTACCCTAAAATGCTTCCTTATGCAGGCAAAGAGGTGGTCTTTGGGATCCGTTCAGAGGACATCTATGATAAGCTTTTTGTTTCGGAAGCCCCGCCTGAAAATGTGGTAAGAGTTAATTGCGAAGTTTACGAGCCGATGGGCTCGGAAGTGTATCTTTATCTGAACACCGGCAAGCATACCTTTATTGCCCGGGTCGGCGCGCATGACAGGCCGAAAGTTAATCAGGACATGGATCTTGTTTTTGATATGAGCAAGGTGCATTTCTTTGATAAGGATACCGAAGAGACAATAGTATAGCGTATTGAAATACCTAAAAATAACCGTCTATACCCTTCTGTTATTTCTTTTATACCTGATTCTGCCGGTATATCTTTGCCGCAAGGCCAGTTTCCACCCGATACTCACCGTAATAATCTTCTATATATT
>JAHJJA010000067.1 GCA_018822885.1 Candidatus Omnitrophota bacterium | reverse complement strand
CTCTGTGTCAATAGCCGTCAACATAATCACAGGGATAGTTGTAGTGTCCTGATTCCCCTTTAACTGCGCCAAAACCTCAAATCCATTCATCCCGGGCATAAGAATATCAAGCAATATGACGTCCGGCTTATGCCTAAGCGCGGCTGATAAACCGTCTTTACTGTTATTGGTAACAACAACCTTGTATTTTCCCGTTAATTCAAGGTTTTGCGACACGAAAAAACAAAAGTCTTTTTCGTCGTCAATGATCAGAATCTTCTTCATCCTGCTATCCTCCTTATTTGGCAAGCGGCAAAACGATTTTTATATCCGTGCCTTTACCCATCTCACTTGTGACTGTCAAATAACCTCCGTGGTTTTCAACAATGGATTTGGACACGCCAAGCCCCAAACCCGTCCCCCCCCTGTCACGCTTTGTAGTAAAGAAAGGCTCAAAGATCTTATCAAGGTCTTCTTTAGCTACCCCCATCCCTGTGTCGCTTACGATTATCGCGCAGGCCGCTCCGCCGGACTTAAGCTCCCCGTCGTGACTGGCCCGAAATGTCTTTATAATGATCTTGCCGCCGTTTGGCATAGCATCTATTGAGTTAAGAAGCAGGTTGAAGAAGACCTGCTGCATCTGGCTTTTATCCACAGCGACAAACATCTCTTGAGGGTCATATTCAGTAGAGATCTCAATATTGTAAAGCGGCGTCTTATACTTGAAAAGCTCTATGACTTCATTGATCAAGGCTTCGGGCCTGATCTGCTCGGCCAAAAGCTTGGAGGGCCTTCCATACCTAAGCAGATTCTTAAGCACCGAATCCGCCCTAAAAACCGCCTCCTTTATCTTTGTCAAAGCAATGTTTACTTCCGGAGGCGCGTCAGCTAATTTTACACTAAGGAACTCCACGCCTCCGAGTATTATACCGAGAGGGTTCTTTACTTCATGCGCGATACCGGAAGAGAACCGCCCTAAGGCTGCCATCTTCTCCGACTGGATCAATGAAGCCTGTGTCCTCTTTATTTCTTCATAAGCCTTGTTCAATTCGGCATTAGATCTCTCGATCAACTCCTTGGACTCCGAAAAATCCTCCAGAATATTTAAAAGCGCCTCTTCCGAATCCCTTAACTCTTTTGTCTTTTCCTGAATATTGTCCTGCAGGCTTCTACGCAAAGTTATCAATTCGTCATTAGCCTCTTTAAAATCCCGCGCTATCCTTGAAAGGGAATCATTGGTTATCTCTAATTCCTTAGTGCGGCGCTGGATATCGGCGCGTTCCGCAATTACAATCTCTGCCAGGCCGTTAAAAGAGTCGGCGACTTCCTCGATCTCGTCATTTGACTTTAGACGTATCCTATAACCGTAGTCGCCAAGTTTGAACCGCTCAAGGCCCTTTTTCAATTCTGATACGGAACGGGAGATCCCTTTTCCAAAATGAACAGCAACAAGCAATATGACCGAACTCAAAAAAACTAAGAGCGCGATAAATTGGAATACCAGGGCCCTTAACGGTAATAAAAAACTCTTTAGTGGGCTCTCTGTGACCAGAATAAGATCTAACCCGTTTTTTAAAAACAAGGGGTGGCCGATTTTCTGGAAAGCGGCAAACATTGCCTGCTTTTTTAGAGAAGGCGCCCTTACTATAGATGCCTTAGTTTTACTCTCTAACATCTTGCTTACCAGGACTTGATTTATCAACCCGCCAGCCAATGAAACCGGGTAATTAGCGCCAAAAATAGCTCCTGAATCATCAAGTAAAGTCATGTATCCGGATTTTATTTTGTCAGCCTTTGCCATAGGGAATAGGAGATTTCTGCTATCAATAACAAATCTGCAGACTCCGATGACTTCATCCGTATCTAAGATTACGGGCATAGAGATTGACATAAAAACAGCTCCGCTTAAGGGGCGCGAGGCGAGTTTTTCAATGATGACAGGGGGATCTTTCGCGGCAAAGGCATCTCTCCACCATTTTTTATCAGAGAAGTTAGATTCCTGTTGCTCTCCAGAAGAAGCGACTAATGCGCCGGATTTATCCGTGACCAGGATACTCTCGATGCCTATTAAAGACTTACTTAAATGCATCAATCTCAAGTTTAAGGGGTCATTGACGCTCTGTGAGGCCTTGAAACGGGCCTCGTTAGAGTTTATTATTGATTTTCCCCACAAGGGGCTTCCTGAAAATGCCAGAAGATACTTCAGATGAGAATCAAAGTTAGTATTAATCATGGATACGGTAGAACTTAAGCATTCCAGCTCCTTTGTTTCTATCGTATCCCTTAAAAGGCGGGCTCCCCAGTAATAACCTAAACATAGCCCCAGAAATACGACCCCTCCGTTTAAGAACAAAAATAAAAAAGCGGTTTTTCTTTTAAAACTTATTCTCCTGTTTTTCTGACGGTTCATATTTGCGTATTTTTCTCGAGCTCGGAGATCCTTTCCTTTAACTCCTTCATCCTAAGCTCTCTGCCAACGGCAATGCGGTGGAATTTCTCAAGCTGTTCTATCCTCTTTGATAATTCTTTTTCAAGCCTTTTTCTTTCGGTGATGTCATCCATTGTGGCTACGACCATCCTCTTGCCTTCGATCTTCACCATTTCCGTGGAGATCTCTCCTATGCGCTCTTCTCCGGACTTGGTCTTAAAAAGCAATTCCACATTATGCAGGAGGCCGGTGGTCAGCATAAGCTGGCGCAATTCTTCAAACTGCTTTTCGGAAAAGATACCAAGCTCCACACAGGTGCGGCCAATGGACTCTTCCCTTAAAAAACCAAAGTTAGATAAAAAAGTGTTATTGACATCGCTGAAACGCCAGCTCTCCGAATCGATTATCCCGATAGCAATAGGGCTGGAACGGAATATCCTTAAAAATTTTTCTTCGGAGGCCAAAAGCCTTCTTAAAGTCCTCTTGCGCCTTTCCACCTCGGTAATGAGTTTTTCATTTTGCGCGAAATATTTTTCTATTAATAATGCTAACTCTCCAAATTCATTTGGAGACCTTCTTAATTTTCTTAGCTCTTTGATTTTTCCAGTTTTTAATGCTACCGACAATACCGCCAATGGCCTGGCCACCCATAAAGACAGAAAGACCGATAACAGGATAAACAATGCAAAAGAATAAAAGGCATAAAATATAACGCGTGTTTTTAAAAAATAGTTGAAAGCGGCCCCGAGGGGAGAGGCGACCTTGGCCTCCAGGAACGCGACAGGATTGCCATCCCACCCATAAAGCTTCTGCGAAAAAGCGAGCTGGCCAAGAGCCGCTTTTGATGGGGAAGGCTTGGGGCTATCTGCCTTAAAAGAGTAGATCGAAATCTGAGAGTCAGCAAGCCTTGAGATCTCTGAAATAAAATGCTTATCCCAAAGCCTGCCGACAAAGAAAAAGCCCTGCGTGGGTGTTTTCCTGTCAAAATCAGCCGTCGGGTGGATCGTCGCGCCACTAATCTCCAATAATCCAAGCGGAACAGAAGCAAAAAAATGACAAAAAGGAGATTTAAGAAACTGGCCGGAGATGACTTTCCTTGAAAACAAATCCTTTATTATTTGAGAGGAATCAAGATTGTCTACTGAATAAACCAGTTTGAAATCAGTATCATAAACAGAAACGAAATCCGCGCTGTACTGTTTCAACGAAGTGACTAAATTCTCTTGTGCCCATTTCG